>CALAEU010000114.1 GCA_937891215.1 uncultured Clostridia bacterium | reverse complement strand
TTTATAATAGCCGACCGCAGTTCCCGAAACTCAGCACTCAGCATTCAGCACTTTTTTTGTGTATCAGTTTGTTTGTTAATAGATATACTACCGTAAACACGAACATACCTGACACAATCCCTGCAAGGTCTACCATCATATCCTGAAACTGACATGCTCTTCCGGGTACGAATATCTGGTGAATTTCGTCTGTTATAGCATAAAGGAATGATAAAGTACAAGCAATAACTGGAGAAAGTTTCTCTTTATAAGAAACAAATAAGTTATTCATAAAAAATGAAAGACAGGCAAATTCTGAAAAATGTGCTAAAGTTCGTATGGTGCTTTCAGAAACAGAGAAAGGTAACAGGAAATTTATAAGTGTGGTAAACCAAAAACTTGTTTCAGTTGAATCTTCGCCATTTTCGTGCGAAAGACAAAAAATCAAAACTAAAAGGGCAAGAACAATTATAAGAGAAACTCCAAAATAGATTTTTTTAAAAGTCGATTTATTTTTCACTTTCTTTATCTCCAAGATTAAAGTAAATTGCATTTTTTGTTGTTGTGTTATAAATACCTGTAACACCGTCATTTAAGTAAAGGTCAGTAGAAGATAAATAAAGAGGAACAACAACACCGCTTGAAACTATGTACTTTTCACATTCATTTATTGCAGTTGCTTTAGGTTGTTCTTTTATTGAAATTTCTGCTGCTCTTAAAAGTGATTCGTAAGAGTTATCAGTAAAATTACAAGGTGCAGAAGAAATACTTCTTAAAACAGAAACTGCAGTTGAAGAATCTGAATAAATAGGGAGAATTGCAATATGGTAGTCATTTTCTTCAATAACTGCTTCATATTCATCAATATCAAAAGTAAAAATATTGGTTTTTATATTGGAACCGAATAAATCTGCCCAACCATTACAGATAATGTTCATTGAGTTTTCGAGTGAAACTGGTACATAAATGTTAAGGTTTATTGATTCTTTAATCTGAGTTGACGCTAAAACCATATATTCTTCTGCTTTGTCAATGCTTGTGTCAAAGCCTACATTATCTACTGTGTATTTACTGTAATGTCTTTCGGTAACAAGGTAATCAGGCGCTACAACGCCTGTTGCAATTCCCGTTGCGAATTTTGGTGTAGAAATAACAGAGTAATCAATTGAAGAAAGTAATGCTTTTCTTAAATTTTCGTTCTTCATTATTTCTTTTGAGCAGTTAGAAACAATTCCCCATACAGTATTTGTAACAGGTGTAATTTTACCGTTAGGGTTTTCAATTCTGTTAGCACTGTCAGTTAAAAGAATATCGTAAGAGTTACTTGCATATTTTTCAACAACATTCTTTTGCTTCTTTTCTAAGCTCAGATTGATTTGTGCATTTTCTGCCTTGGTTCTGCCTTTATATTTCGGGTTTCTTTTTAATACTAAAGATTTACCCTTGTTACTTTCTGCAATGTAGTAAGGACCATTGCATATTACTGAAGAAGCGGTTGTACCATAAACCCCTTCAACGAGAGAAGCAAATTTTTCGCTTGACGGAGCACCCGAACTTTCTGCTAATGTACTTAAAATTTCGGAGTGTGGTTCTACTAAAATAATTTCTAAAGTTAAATCGTCAAGGGCGGTAACTAAAATTGAGTCTAAATCGCCTTCGCCGTTATAGTATTCTCTTGCACCTCTTATATAAGAGTAGTTTTCAAATCCTGGTAATTTTTCTGCAATTACCTTTTTTATAGAGTAAACATAATCGTGTGCAGTAACTCGGTTGTCAAAATCAGTTTCGCCTATAATTCCTTCGTTAAGTTCTGCAACATACCATATTGCTTTAGGATTTAATGAAAATGTGTAAGTTAAACCATCGCCACTTATGGAATATTTAGTAGCACCGGAAAGTACAATTTCGCCATTCTGATTGAATTTTAAAAGACCTTCAAAGCAGTTAACGGCAGAAATTGTTTCCCCGTCGCCGGTGGCTTTGAGTGGGTCAAGTGACTCTATTTCGTTAATAAAGCCTATATTAAACTCTGCATTTTTAAAAAGCGAGCAACCAGAAAAAAGTGTTACTACCATTACTAATGAGAGTGAAAACGCTAAAAATCTTTTAATCATTTTTTGTCCTTCTTATATTTACAAATTTCATTTAATATACATTCATCACATTTAGGCCTTCGTGCTATGCAGATTTTTCTTCCGTGCAAAACAATTCTGTGACAAAAATCGTTGCTTTCTTCGGGCGGAAGAATTTTTTTTAGTTTCATTTCTACAACTTTAGGGTCTTTACTGTTAACTAAACCTAAAAGATTTGTAATTCTTATAACATGGGTATCTGCAACTACTGCAGGTTTTTTGTAAACATCACCAACAATTAAATTTGCAGTTTTTCTGCCAACACCAGGGAGCAAAGTCAATTCTTCAATAGTGTCAGGTAAAACTCCGTTATATTTCGTTTTAACCATTTCTGCCATACCGACTAAATCTTTTGCTTTTGCCCTGTAAAAACCACAGGAGTGAATTAAAGCTTCAACATCGCTGATATCTGCTACTGATAATTCATTTTCGGTTGGGTATTTTTTGAAAAGCTCAGGCGTTACTAAATTAACCCTTGCATCAGTACACTGAGCAGAAAGCCTTGTTGCAACGAGTAACTGAAAAGGCGTTTCAGCATTTAACTGACAAATAGCTTCAGGATAATCTTGCTTTAAAAGCTCACAAATTTTTACCGCTTTTTCCTTTTTAGTCATTTCGTCACCACCATTTTTCAATAAAATACACAATACCTAATAAATATACTCTTTTTTTTATAAAAATACAATAGTGAAAAGCAAGTAAATATTGAATTTTGTTGAAAAATATTTCATTTTGTGGTATTATGTACGAGAAATAAGGTGAATCACTAACGGATAGGCGGTTAGCCCCATCTTTACGAAGGGGCATTGTCCCCTTTATGTAAGTAAGGGGGTGATGCTGTGGAATATCTCGCAATTATTGCTTTAATACTTATTTTAGCAACTGGTTATATTCAAAGCATAAAAATAAAAAAATAACCGCCCCAACGACCAAATTGTAGCGATTATTTTTCAACTATATTTTGGCTAACCGTCTATTTGGTTTGCCTTATTTCACCTTTATTATAACATAACCTGTTAAAAAGTCAACCAGTTAGGGTGAAAAGAATTAAAAACTCACTCTGAAAGGTTGATATTTTATTTTTCAAATTTTTGTAACAAATCCCATTTTTGTGTTTCTAATAAATGAAAGCACAGAAAGGGGTGAGAGTGTGAAATATATTTTTATTGTGAAAAGGGGTGACGGCTTTGGATGACTTAGAAAAAATGTGTAATTTGCATTATAAATATGTAAAAAGCTATGCTTTGTCATTATGTTTAAATGAAACTCTGGCAGAAGATATAACACAGGAAACTTTTTATAATGCTATTAAGAAGATAGACACATTTAAAAATGACTGCAAAATTGAAACGTGGCTTTGCAGTATTGCAAAAAATATTTTCCTGAATTTAAAACGAAAAAAGCAAACAGAAAATATTTTAGATTACCCCAATTTAATTGCAGACAGTAACATAGAAGAAAACGTTATTAAAGATGAAAATATAAGAAGAATTTTAACCGAAGCCGTGAAGCTGGAAACACCCTATAAGGAAGTTTTTTATATGAAGTCTTTAGGCGATATGCCATACTCGACTATTGCAGATGTGTTCGGTAAAACAGAAAACTGGGCGAGAGTTACATACTATAGAGCTAAGAAACAAATAGAAGAAAGGATGAATTCGGATGAGTAAAATTAACTGTTCTTTAATTAAAGATTTATTACCACTTTATATTGATGACCTTTGCAGTAAGGAAACAACAGAAATTGTAAGCAACCACCTTGAAATCTGCGAAGATTGTAACAAAGAATACGAAATACTTAAAACCGAACCGAAAGTAAAACCACAAGAGGATAATTCACAGGAGTTAATTAAAAAGGTTAATAAAAAGTTCGGTAAGGATAAAAAATGGGCAGTTATAAAAACTATTTCAATTTTTCTTGTTGTAATTATAGTTGTGGGTGGAGTTGCACTTTTAAAGTTGCCGTTATATATGGCAGAAAAACTTTTTGTGAACGAACCATATTATTATATGTCTTGTAATTATCAAAAGTGGGAAACCAATAATACTGAAAAGAGCAATTACGAAAATGATTTGGAGTTCTTTTGAATAAATTCTTAATAGCTCCACCAAACCCTGTTAATTCATGTCCTTTAAAATGATTTAATGAAATTATATATTGATGATAAATATGGTGAATATAAAGAGGAAAAACATGAAACGGTAACAGAGCTTATCTTTAGTGATGAAAAGAAAATTCAGATATGTGATTTTTCAACACCGCCAGAAAAATCCAGTTATAGTAAAGAAAGTATTTTTTATTTACCTGCAGAATATCCTATTTTAACATTTTGTGTTGAAAAAGGATTGGAAAACATGGGCTTTGATACGGGCGTATATCCAGGTTATGATATGAATGTTTATTACACATTAATTACCCGCGATGTTCCTTGGTTCGAATTTTTTTGTTCATTGGAAGAATATTATGATATGTGTGCTTATTATGCATTGTATTTGACAATAATGCCTTCCGGAAATAGTCAGGATTATTATATAGTTAGCGAAACAGAAGACTTAATTGCTTGGGGTAGTTCATTGACAGGTGAAGATAGAAATGTTTATGTTATGTATTTTCAAACCAAAGGTGAGTATGGAGAAGAAAGAGCGCTGATGGTTTCAGGCTTCACAAAAGAAGAAGCAAAAGAGATTTTTAAATATGCAGTAATTAAGTAAAAACAAGTGTCCCCTGAACATTTTCTAAAAATGTTCAGGGGACAACTTAATTTAGATAAACTTTAATGTAAGAATCTTTTTGCCTGTGATTTCAAAATCAACAAAACCATCGTTTGACATTGTGAGTTCTTTTTCGTCAAGCTCTTCAAGTGTAACAAGTTTAACTTGTGACCATTTTTTACCTGAATACTGTGGTAATTCGAACTCTGCTTTTTGTCTTTCTACAGGGGATTGAACTTCAGTAATTGGTGCAATACCGCCGTTGAGACGAATAGCATTTTTAATTGTTTTATCAGATGGGTTAAAGAGACGAACAATGTAACCTTCGCCGTCTTCACTCTTCTTAACTGCAGAAATGTTAAGGTTTTCGTTCTTTAATTCAATGAATGAGTGAGTTGTAGCATTCTTACCGTGAGCAGTAGGAGCAATCTGACCTGCTGCAAGGTAAAGGTTAAATCTTTCGCTTTCTTGCCATACATTGCCTTCTTCCCAGTTGCCTTTGTGTGGCATAAATGCATAACGGAATGTGTTTTTACCAATGCATTGTGAACCTTTATCCCAATCGTTGTAGTTCTGCATATCTTTAGTAACGCAGATTCTGAGTGGGTAAGCACGAAGAAGTGAAAGGAATACTGTGTTTTCTTCATCATCTGCTGCTTCGTATGCTTTAAGACCAGTGTTAAGAAGTGCAACACCATTTTTGCCATCTGTAATGCTTACAAATGAATTCATTGGGTGCTCTGTCATTGGTGGCTCGTCATAAAGTGAGTAGTCAGGAGCAGCGATTGGTCTACTAACAACATCAAACTGACCTTGTGAATCTGCGTGAGTAGCTTTAATTCCTGTTGGGAAACCAACCTGTAAGTAGTGGTCTTCACAACGGTTGTTAATAGTTGTTTCAATTTCTAAATATCTTGAACCTTTTCTTAATGTAACAATTGATTCAATATCAACAGGAAGCTTGTGTTCGCTTCTTGTTTTTTCATCGTCTGCTTTCTTTTCAGGAAGAAGCCAACGCATTTTAATTCTGTAGCTTGTTTCAAATTCGCCTTCATAAATGCGAGAAACAGTTGCCTGTTCACCGAGTGTTGTGAATACTTCATCAATTTCTGGTGCAATGTGTTGCCATGGGTTGCCGATTTCACCACTATCTTTGAAGTAACCTAAATTCTTGTATTCTTTACCAGTTTCTTTATCAATTACATTGTAAGTACCGTTGTGGTTAAATGAAACCTTTAAGAACTCATTTTCCATAACATTTGTTGTTTTAACAAGTGTAACAGGAGTTGTAGCACGAACATTGTAAAGTGGTTTGATTTTAAGGGTTGTGTAACCCATACCTGGAACATTTTTAACTTCAACTGCAATATAATATTGTTCTGTGTGAAGCACATTTGCAGTATCGTTAGGATTCTGAATGATTTGTGCATTTGCTTTATTTGTAGAAATAACCTGATATTTAAGAACATTGCCTTTATCATCAGTAATTTCGAAGCTGTCTGCTTTCCATTCAGCAGGAATTTCAACTCTTAAATTAATTGTTTCGTTTCTCTTGAATGGTGCAGGGTTAAAGAGAACAACTGCAACGTCGTTTCTATCCCATTTTGAAAGGTCAATGTCACCAGCAACGTCCATAAATGCTCTTTCGTAAACGCACATTGAAAGCTCACGTGACTGTCTGTAACGTGACATAACGTCTTCGTAAACAACGTCACGTCCACAAGCGCCGATACTATCGTGACCGTGGTTCTGAAGAAGATAGTTATATGAAAGGTCAATAAAGTTTTGTTGGTAAGGTGCACCGCAAAGAGCAGAGAATACTGCAAGTGGCTCAGCGTAGTTTATAAGTCTTCTTTCTGTGTCAAAGTTTTCTTGTTTGATGTATGTTCTTGCAGAAAGAATCCAACCGCAAAGCTCACTAACGCTACCCTTTGTGTATGGGTCACGCATTTCGCCTTTTAATACAGGGCAGTCTTCTTTGAAGTTATCAATAATGCCTTGTTCCATTTCTTTTAATGTGCTATGGAATACATTAGCGTCTGGAAGTGCATCGTTTAAGTCTTTAACAAGCTGAACTTCTCTTTCGTCTGGGCAAGAAGAGTCGTGACCGATTGACCAGAAACGGTGATTTGTTGTCCAGTCGTTGTCTTGTTCTTTCATAGCCTGCTCTGCACGAGCCTTAACATTTTCTTTATGGTATTCATAGAATGGGTGAGTGTACTGGTAGTCTAATTTCCAGTCACCGTCAATAAATTTGAATACACCGTTGTTGTCATTCCAGACCATATCTCTGTTGTTTTCATCAGACTGATTGAAATAAACAGGTCTCTGAACAACATACCAGATGTTATAACGTGGTCTTTTTGCAAGACGTGAAGCATAAATACGTGTTCCGTCAGGGCTTTCCCAGAAGAATTCTGATTTAGGTGCTTTGTATTCATTTATACCACGATAGAATGAAGCAAAGTTAATGCCGAAGCCTGAGTAAATCTGTGGGAGCTGAGAAATCTGTCCCCAACCGAATGGTGAGTAACCGGTTTTACTGATACCGCCCATTTCTTTACCGATTTTGTGACCTAAAAGAAGGTTTCTTATAAGTGCTTCGCTACCTACTGTGAATTCATCAGGAAGACAGAACCAAGGACCTACAGCAATTCTTCCCTCTTTTATGTATTTCTGAAGTTTCTCCTTCTTTTCAGGGTACACTTCAAGATAATCCTGAACAGGCATTGTTTGTGAGTCTAAGTGGAAATGCTTGTAATCAGGGTTTTTGTCTAAAATATCAAGAAGCATATCGAGCATATAACCGAGCATATACTGAGTTCTTCGTGCACTAAAACGCCATTCTCTGTCCCAGTGGGTGTTAGATATAAAATGACACTGGATTTGTTCGTTTTTCTTGTTGTCCATAAATTTATACCTCGCTTTTATCCTTTTATTATTTTCATAATATCGGCGAATGTATCACAGAAGTGTGTACAAACCGCTTTAGTACCGCTTGATTCAATATTACCACCAGCAATACCAATTGTGGTGTAACCTGCAAGTCTTACAGAACATGCACCGGCACCGCTGTCTTCAATGCCTATAACTTTATTTCTGTCAGCGAATGCTTCGCCAAGACCTACAATAGATGTTTCAGAATAAAGCCAAGGATGTGGCTTTGGTGACAATTCACCTAATGTACCAACACTGCCTTTTCTTAATGGGAAACCTGCTGAAATAATTGCATCGTAAAAATCTTTAGGGTCGCCCATACCGAGAGTCTTGAATGCAGAAAGAATTTCTGGCCAAGCCTTTTCGTAAAGACCTGAAGTAACAAGACCGATTTTAATACCCATATCTTTTAATTCGAGCAAGAAATCTTTAACACCTTCAGTTGGTGTGAATGCACCGTCTTTACCTCTGCCCTGCATAATTTCTTCCATTTCTCTGTGAGTGTGTTCGAAATAGAAGTTTCTTGCTTTTTCAAGAGATTCACCAGGGCAATATTTATCAATACAATATTGTAAATGTTCAGATACACTGTGACCTGAAACAAATGGAATGTCACTGTCTTCAAGTTGGAATTTAGGATTGCCCAACATACTGGCAGTTGTCATTTCAATAATCCATATCCAGAATTCTTCACTTCTTACAGTAGTACCATCTAAATCCATTAAAACTGCGTTTAATGGGTACTCAGTTTTTACAGGGTAAACAGGGTAGTAAACAGGGTAAGCAATAGCAGATTTTACACAAGCTAATGAATGTGTGCCAAATGACACAAATTCAACCTTCTGGTCGCCTGTTGCTACAACGAATTCAACACCATTTTTACCTGCAACGAATTTGCCGTCTTCAGTAGCAGGAAGGAGATGGAAACCACTTGTTGCATCAACTTCACCAAGGTCGGGAATATAAAGTTTTTTGTCGAGTAACATAATTAAAATTTCCTTTCAACATAGATAGATTCATTTTATCATAATACTTTTAATATGTAAACTTTATTTACCAAATTTTTCGTGTAATTTTTTAAAATATATTTTATTTAATGATATTGACAAGTACAAATTTTGGTAGTAATATATGGTAGTCTAATAAATTGGACGAAAATAAATTTTAAGGGGAATAAAAAATGAAAAAAGTTTTATCCGTGCTTATGGCAACTTTAATGTTTTTAACATTACTTATGCCATTAAGCGTATTCGCAGCAAATGGACCATATCCTACAGATTGGGATAATATGACTGAAGAGGATTTGGAGAACATTGAATCAATTGCTTCAATTTCTTTAGTTGATATTGAAACATTTGATATGAGGTATGTTTATCCTGAATTTATGGCACAAATGATGCCTGTAACAACAAAAGGTATTTCTTATGATCTCAAAACAAATACACTCACACTCAACAACTTTAAAAGCGATATGATGCTTATGGTTACAGATATGGGCGACGATTTCAAAATTAAACTTGTTGGTTATAACGAAGTTGGTTTTATTGGTTCTGTTGCTCTTGTATGGGGTAGCTCAATTACAGTTACAGGTAGTGGTGTACTTGTAGTTAATAAAAATAAAACTTATCCTTCGGCAGTTAATCTTGAAGTTACAGGTACTGGCTACGGTTTCTTCAAAACCGAAAAAAGTGTTGCTGTGAAACTTATAGGCAACATTGATACCGAATTAGGAGAAGCAGAGCCTACAATTTATGTTTCAGGTACAAAAGAAGCAGATACATCAAAAGTAATTATGCTCAATGGTGATGTTAAAGCAAGTACAGCAACCCAAAAAGAATCTATTGATGTAGTTCAGTATGAAAAAACAGAGGTTCTCTGGGTAGATAAGTATTTAGGTAATGGTGATTTCTACACAACAGGAAAAGACGGTTACAGTGGTAAACTTTACATAGGTGAAGAAAATTATGATGAGAATGGTCTTTACTATATGTACGAAGTTGTTTATGATGAGGAATTAAAGAATTATGTAGCACTTTATGTTGAAGAACTTGAAGATATATCTCTTAAGGATTATGGTTTTACAAAAGTAAGTGCTGATACAACAGTTCCTGCAACAATTTTAGAAATTGACTTTGAACCGATTAAGTTAGATACCTGTATTGACGAAAACGACAAAACTTGCGTTTTCATTGATTATTCTGAAGAAGAAACAGGCAAAGATATAGAGGTTTATGAGATTCTTGAACACTCTAAATATGGTAAGTTGGCACTTATGCATAACCCTAAAACCACTTATAAAGAGTTGAAAGTTGAGTCTTCTGAAAAACACTACACTCACTACAATGAAAGTACAACTATTACAACAAATACTATTGTTACAAAAGCCCCTGGCAAAGTAACACTCAAAAAAGCAGAAAATGCTTACGGTGGTGTAAATGTAACTTGGAATGCAGTTTCAGGTGCAGATAGTTATGTGGTTTATCGTTCACAATATTCAGGTGGTAAATGGTCAAATTGGTCAAATCTTGGTAGTTCAAAAACTACCAGTTATTTAGATAAAACTGCTAAAAATGGTATTAAATACAAATATACAGTAAGAGCAAAGAATATTGTAGGTTCTGGTGCTTACGACAAAACAGGTGTTAGCACAACTTACATTGCAGCTCCAACAGTAAAAATTGCAAATGCATCTAATGGTATTAAGGTTTCCTGGAATAAAATCAGTGGTGCAACTGGTTACACAATTTATCGTTCACAGTATTCAGGTGGTAAATGGTCAAACTGGCAAAATATGGGTACTGCAAAATCAGATAAATCTTCCTGGACAGACAAGAATGTAAAAAGTGGTGTTCAATACAGATACACAGTAAGAACAGTTAAAAGTAATCTCAAAAGTGCATATAAAGCAACAAGCGGTTTGGTATTCCTTTCAACACCAACAGTAAAAATCCAGAATGCTTCAACAGGTGTAAAAGTTACCTGGAACAAAATTTCAGGAGCTAAAAACTATGCTGTTTACCGTTCTGAATATACAAGTGGTAAATGGTCAAACTGGAAGAAAATAAGTACAGTAGGTGCAGTAACAAGTACAGTAGACACAACTGCAAAATCAGGTGTTAATTATAAATATACAGTAAAAGCAATAAATGGTAGTTCTACAGGTACTTACAAAGCGTCTTCGCAATTACTTTATTTAGCACAACCAACAGTAAAAATTGCCAATGTTTCTAATGGTATTAAAGTTTCTTGGTCAAAATCCGCAGGTGCAAAAGGTTTCACTGTTTATCGTTCAGAATATGTAAATGGTAAATGGTCAAATTGGAAAAATATGGGTACTGCAAAATCGGATAGAAGTTCTTGGACAGATAAAACCGCTAAAGCAGGTGTACAATACAGATACACAGTCCGTGCTGTGAATGGTAATGTTAAGAGTACTTACACAGCAAGTGCAGGTCTTATAAGACTTGCACAGCCGACAGTTAAAGTTACACTTAATGATAATAGTGTAAAAATAAGTTGGAATAAAATTGCAAGTGCAAAAAGTTACACAGTTTACCGTTCAGAATTAGTAGACGGTAAATGGAGCAATTGGGTAACATTATCTTCGCAGACTGCAGTTTCATTTACCGATAATGCAGTAACAGAAGGTGCAACTTATCGTTATACAGTAAAAGCAGTAAATGGTAAATCAGCAAGTTCTTATAAGGCTAGTGCAAATGTGTCAATACCTGTTACAGAAAACACAACAGAAAATGTAGCATAATAAACAAAAAGGAGCTGTAAAAAACTTAACGTTTTTTTACAGCTCCTTTTATGGGGATAGGAAAAAAGATGCAGAACGGACAAACCGAACAAAAACAAGGCTTCAGTCTTGTTTTTGCTTGCCCGAAGGCGTACATAGGTACGTCGAGTGGTGAGAT
>CALAEU010000113.1 GCA_937891215.1 uncultured Clostridia bacterium | reverse complement strand
CCTATTCTAATACAACAAATATATAGACGAATTCTGCTGGCTTTGGCTGAATGCGTTTGATTCTTCATTTGCAATTTGCTTGAAGACCTGGTGCAATAGTGCTGGGAAGTTCCTGCTTATTGTTGATCCTCCTATGAAATTGGTACATATGAGGCACTAGTTCCAGCTGGTGCCTCCTCTAGTACTTTATTAATTAGCATGGGACATAAGGGTACACAATAAGCTGCGAATGATAATTCTAATAAACAAGTTTGGTTATTCAGTGCCTCTTGTTTTGTTTTCATATATACCCCCATATGAGCCCGTCTATGCTCATATGGGGGACTTTTTTATTATTTGAAGAAGTATAATAAGAAAAAACACCACAACTTTTAGAGGTTGCGGTGTTTTTGCATATAAACCACCTTTTTACAAATACTAACAAAAAAGAAACAAGGTGATTTATTTGAGTAATCGTTTAGAGCACGAAACAAGCCCATATCTTCTTCAACACAAAGAAAACCCAGTTGACTGGTATTCGTGGTGCGAAGAAGCTTTTGCCCGTTCAAAAGAAGAAAATAAACCCATATTTTTAAGTATTGGTTACAGTTCTTGTCATTGGTGTCATGTAATAGCACACGAAAGTTTTGAAGATGAAGAAATTGCTGATATTCTTAACCGTTATTTTATATCTATTAAAGTAGATAAAGAAGAACGTCCCGATATTGATAGTGTTTATATGTCGGTTTGTCAGGCGTTTACAGGCAGCGGTGGCTGGCCTATGAGTATTTTTATGGATGCAGATGGTAAACCTTTTTTTGCAGGGACATATTTTCCTAAAACCAATTTAAAAACACTTCTTATTGCAATACGCGAAGAATGGGTCAACAATAAAAACGAGTTATTAAAACAAGCGGATAGAATTATTGAACATTTAAAACACAAAAATAATTCTGTGAAAAATGCGAATATTCAGTTAGCACACACCGCAGTAGCACTTTTTAAACGCAGTTACGACAGAATTTTTGGTGGATTTGGTAGCGCACCAAAATTCCCGACACCGCACAACATTTTATTTTTGCTTTCATACTATGAAAAATTCAATTCACAAGAATGTCTTGATATGGCGGAACGAACTTTAATACAAATGTATTCAGGTGGTCTTTTTGACCATATAGGTTTTGGGTTTTCAAGGTATTCTACTGACAAGCGATTTCTTGTACCGCATTTTGAAAAAATGCTTTATGATAATGCATTGTTAATACTTGCTTACTGCAAAGCATACTCAGTAACTAAAAAAGAATTATATCTTGAAATTGCAGAAAAAACTGCTAATTTTATTTTAAGAGAAATGACAAGCGAAGACGGTGGATTTTTCAGTTCACAGGATGCTGACAGCGAGGGCGAAGAGGGCAAATTTTATACTTTTACGCAAAATGAAATTTTGACTTTACTCGGCAAAGACATTGGCGAAAAATTCAACAAACATTTTGACATTACTGAAAAAGGTAATTTTGAGGGCAAAAGCATTCCTAATCTTTTACAAAATAACCCAGAAGACAAATCATTTGAAGATTATTTAAAAACAGTTTATGATTACAGAAAAAAACGATTTTCGCTTCACCTTGACGATAAAATTTTAACTTCGTGGAATTCTTTAATGATTTCTGCAATGTGCGAACTTTCCCTTTTAAGTAAAAACAATTTTTATCTTGAATCAGCAAAAAAAGCGGATTATTTTATACAGAATAATCTTTGTGAAAACAACACTCTTTTTGTAAGTTATAGAGAGAAAAAGCGTGGTGTAAAAGGTTTTCTTGATGATTACTCAAGTTATATTTTTGCACTCTTAAAACTATACAAAGCAACAAAGAAAGAAGAATTTTTAAATCGTGCAGAAAATTTATGCAACAAAGTGATCGATGATTTCAAAGACAGTACTGGTGGATTTAATTTTTACAGTAAAGAAAGTGAACAACTCATTTTAAACCCAAAAGAAACTTATGACGGTGCAATACCAAGTGGTAACTCATTTATGGCTTATAATCTTGTTGAATTATATAACATTACCCAAGATGAAAAATATGAAAAAGAAGCAAAAGAACAACTTGATTTCATTTCAGCAGATGCTATGCACTACCCTACCGCCTACTCAATGTTTTTATTGGCGTTGTTAAATTTATAAATCAACACCCCGACAACTTTGCTGTCAGGGTGTTGATTAATTATATGATAAATTTATAATTACCACCACTTACGGTAGTGTTTACTTTATCTTTTAAAATATTTATTATTACTACTAT
>CALAEU010000112.1 GCA_937891215.1 uncultured Clostridia bacterium | reverse complement strand
CAGGTTTTACAGCCGATACAGGTTTTAATTTTATCTCCGTCAATCGGACAGTGTCGCTTTCCGAGAGCGTGACCCGCCTCAAAAACCGCCACCTTCATACCGGGCTTTTTCTGCATAAGCTCGTATGCCGCGAAAATACCGCCGGGACCCGCGCCTATGATTATAACGTCGTAATTCATAATAATTCTCCGTAACGTAATATTTTTTAAAACCAATTTATTATAACACCTTTAAAAGTAATTTTCAAAGTAAAATTATCTACAACAGTGAAATCTGTTATGTTTTTAAGATTGTTTTTATAATAAGCATTTTTAATTGCAAGTTCGTAAGAATATTTTACATTTTCTGCATTAAAAGGTGTACCATCAGAAAATACAATTCCCTGTTTCAATTTAATTGTAACAGTATTGCCACTTTCATTGGCACTTAATGCTAATTGTGGGTAACCGTAGCCATCTTCAGTTTTACTGTAAAGAGATTCGTAAATAAGTGGTATAAGTTTTCTGTTCAACTTGCTTCTTGATTTATATGGATTGAAACTATCAGCAGATGTAAATGGTAAAGATACATCTGCATTAACAACAGGTGTCGGCAAAACATATTCCCAGTCACCAGAGCCAGTTTCTTCGGGTGTTTCACTGCCATTATCACAAGCAAAAAGTGTAACGCAGAATGATAAAATAAGTAAAAGTGAAATTATTCTTTTCATTTAAGCACCACCCTTTTTATACTGTTCGCTTTGCCTGTTTTTTCGTCAATATCTAAAAGACAGGCATTCATAGAGTAAACACCCTCAGCATTTAAAAATCTTACCGGAATATGCTGTTTTATTTTCTTAATCGCAAGTTCAGGTTCAATACCTAAAACAGATTGCACAGGACCTGTCATACCAACATCTGTAATATATGCAGTACCTTTCGGTAAAATCTGCGCGTCTGCAGTCTGTATATGTGTATGAGTGCCTAAAACCGCAGTAACTCTACCGTCAAGATAAAAGCCAAAAGCTCTCTTTTCAGCAGTTGCTTCTGCGTGAAAATCAACAATAACAGTCTTACAGCCATCAATTTCTTCCAATGCTTTATCAACCTCTGAAAACGGATTATTAAGAGGTTCCATATAAACAGTACCCATTAAGTTAATAACAGCTATTCTGTATCGGCCCTTATCAATTATACCAACACCCTTACCACTTGCACCATCAGGAAAATTGTATGGTCTTATTATAGCACTCTCACTATCAAGATATTCCAATATCTCTGGTCTTTTAAAGCAATGATTACCGAGTGTAATAAAATCGACACCGCTGTCATAAAGCATCTTACAGGAAAACGGTGTTACACCGTTACCCTGTGCTGAATTTTCGCCATTGGCAATACAAACATCAATTCCATTTTCTTTTTTGTAGCCAGGGAGCTTTTTCATAAGAAATTCACAACCACTCTGACCTACAACATCACCAATAAATAATAAACGCATTTTTATACTCGTTTCTACGGCATACGCCAAAAATGAATACAAAAACGGAACATCTTTTTAAGGCGTTCCGTTTTCATTTTTAATTTAATTATTTCGCTTTCATTAATTAATCTATTTTCTATAAAGCAATAATTATCATAATGACGATATATTCTTGGTTTTGAAGATTAAAAAAACTTCAAGTTGATAGAGGGGACAAAAAATTTCAACTTGAAGTTTTTATTTGAATTAGTTATGTATTTTTAGCATCTGTTGCCGCAGCCGTTGTTTCCACCGCATAAGCATGAGAGCAACACAAGCCAGATGATGATGTCGCAGCAGTTTCCGCCCATGAATCCGTTTAAGAATCCGCCATCGTTATCACCGCATAAGCAAGAAAGTAAGATGAGTAAGATAATGATTGTGCAGCAGTCGCATCCTTCTCCGCCACGGTTTCCTAAAAAGCCGTTAAAAAAGTTCATAACAATTCCTCCTCATTAGATTTTTAAATATGTATTTTTTCTTCTTTTGTATTCCTTTTGATTTTTTCATTGGTCTTACTTCATACTACTCACCAAGAGGACAAAATGTGACAATTATTTTTTCAACATTTTAAAACATTTAATTTAACCATATCTCACCCAAACATTATTTATTGTTAACACGTTATAATTAAAAAATATTTGACATATAGATTTTTGCATTATATAATGAAAACATTAGATAATAGAAATATCTAAAATTTAAACAAAAGGAAAAATAAAATGGAAAAAGGAAGTAAATTTAAAACAATATTAACAACATTATTAGTTCTTGTTTTAATGGTTGGATGTGTGGTGCTGGGTTATTTTGTTAGAGATAAAGAATGGATTATGATTGATAACAAAAATGGAGCAACAACATTAACTGTTGCAAATGTTAAATAT
>CALAEU010000111.1 GCA_937891215.1 uncultured Clostridia bacterium | reverse complement strand
TGTTTTTTCCACTGAGCTGAAGAGCCATTTGTCTGCACAGACACTGCGCAGGGATTTGGGTAGATTGGTCATATCGTCCCATGAAGCGGCATTTTTTTTGTAAATCCATTCAAAAATCTGCTTAGTACGAAAGCTAGGTTTTACCATACTTTCAAGCTCTTTTTTACTAAAATCTAATATAGTTTTCATTTATAGATGTTCTACTTGTAATCATAAAGTTACTATACAGGAATTCTGAAATTCTATTATCTGATTGCTCATTTTTACAAACAACTGTAAAACGAGCACTTTTTCTCCCAACTATCGAGACATCTCTTACAAATTGTCTAGGTTCATTCAAATCGCATAAATCTACCATAGAGATAATCAAATCAAACTTTTCTATCCACCTAGAATATATAATACTATCCCCAAAAGCAATCTCAACGTTTTTCATTTGTAAAAAACGTTCTTTCATAGTCTCTATGTTTAACAAATTCGTGTCTACACCTACGACTAACTTCGCATTATGAGTTAAACAGTAATCTATAATTTCACCTGTTTCACAACCAATCACAAACACAGAATCGCCTTCTTGCAGGCCTATATTATCCAAAATAGCTTCCTTTCTTTCACTCTGACTCATTTTGCCCCGTATGCTATTTCGACTTATTTACAATCTTCTCTAATGTGATTACTAATACAGGGATTAAAACAATTTGTACAATAATTCCTGGTACAGCATTAAGTACTGCTCCTGCTAAAAATGCACTTATACCAAATTTTGAAACATCAAGTGGCTCAGATAAGAAACAGCTTGAAATATCAGCAATAAGTGGAATATCGCCGGTATCAGGAAGATTTTTATAAACTGTACCGTAAATTGTGTTATTCATACAGATATACACATAATCTGCATCACTTCTGAAATCTTCTTTACTGGTTTTTGGAATGTATGTATAAACTTCATCTTCTGATGAAGCAACCGCTTTTACATCACCGTATTTTTTAGCTTCTGCAAATGCTTTTTTAGCCCACTGACCAGTAATAATAAAATCAGCTTTACCACTACCATTCATAAAGTTCAACGGAATAGCAGCAAATTGTGTTGAAGCACCACCCTGTAAAAATAAAACTTTATAATTATCAGGAATGTTCATAAGTTCTCTTAAAAGTGACTCTGCACCTTTTATTATACTGTCATAAACTTTTGAACGGTGTGACATTTCCATTACAGACTGACCACTGCCCTCGTAGTCAAGCATTTCTGCTGCTGCCTTTTTTAATACTTCTTCAGGTAACATTGAAGGACCTGCTGAAAAATTATAAACTCTGCTCATAAATAAATACCCCTATTTCTATTAAAAATATGCAATAGTATACACCTAAACTTATGCAACTGTCAATAGTTTGATGTATTTCTTTTCACACTAGTTGTATAAATCTACATAATATTGCATATTTTTACAGAACTTGTTTTTTGTTTTAAAATATTGTATTATATAGTGTACAATTATTTTTTCAGATATAGGGGTATTTTTAAATGTTTAAACCTGAACTTCTTTCACCAGCAGGTGATATGAATTGTCTTAAAACTGCAATAAAATTCGGTGCAGATGCTGTTTATGTAGGCGGTCCGCTTTTACAGTTAAGAGCAGATAAAGCCGCTTTTTCTGAAGAAAAACTTATAGAAGCGGTAAACTACACACACGAGCACAATAAAAAACTTTATGTTACAGTAAACAGTTTTACAAAAAACTGTGAAATAGAACCACTTAAAGATTATGCAAAAATGCTTTATAATATTGGTGCAGACGCAGTCATCGTTTCTGACCTCGGTGCAGTTGCTACTATTAAAAAAGCGGCACCCGAATTAGATGTGCATATAAGCACACAGGCTAACTGTTGCAACTACGCAGCGGCAAATGCTTACTATGAAATGGGTGCTTCAAGAATTGTTCTTGCACGAGAAATGACTATTGAAGAAATCGGTGAATTACACGCAAAGATTCCAAAAGAATTAGATCTTGAAGCATTCGTGCACGGTGCTATGTGTATGGCATATTCAGGCAGATGTCTTATATCTTCATTTTTAAATGACCGTAGTGGTAACCGTGGTGAGTGCACCCAACCTTGTCGCTGGAGTTATTATTTAATGGAAAGAAACAGACCAAACGAATTTTACAAGGTTGAAGAATACCCTGACCATACTGCAATTTTAAGTTCACACGATATGAAAGCAGTTTCATTTTTAGATGAATTAAAAGACGCAGGTATCGACTCATTTAAAATTGAAGGCAGAATGAAAACAGAGTACTATGTGGCACACGTTGTTAATGCTTACAGAAGAGCAATTGACAAAACTGCCCCTATGGAGCTTATAGAAAGAGAATTGGAAGCAGTCAGCCACAGACCATACAATTCAGGTTTCTATTATGGCAACTTAGTTCACAACCATTTTAATGATGGGCTTTATCATCAGGACTGCACATTTGCAGGAGTTGCTTTAGAAGATTCAAAAGACGGTAAAGTTCTCATTGAGCAACGCAACTTCTTCAAAAAAGGTGACCAGTTAGAACTTGTTACACCACTTTCTCTCGGTACATCTTTTGTTGTAGAAGGCATTGAAACAGAAGAACACGAACAATTAGAAACTGCTTGTCACCCCCAACAGATACTCTATATTTCCTGTGGTGATACAGATGTTAAATGCGGTGACATTTTAAGAGTGAGAAAAAAAGATGAGTAATGCAGAAATTTTAGCACCGGTCGGTTCAACTGAACAACTACTTGCCGCAGTACGAAGCGGTGCAAATGCAATTTATCTTGGCACTAAAAACTTTAACGCAAGACGAAACGCAGATAATTTTGATAACTTCAATTTAAATGAAGCAGTTAAATATTGCCACTCGTATGGTGTCAAAGTTTATGTCACCTTAAATACAATAGTATTTGATAAAGAGTTACCCTCACTTTATGAAACAGTGAAAGAAATTGCAGAATCAGGTGCAGACGCGGTAATTGTGCAGGATTTTGCAACCATAGATGCAGTAAAAAAAATCTGCCCTACCCTCCCCTTACACGCATCAACACAAATGGCAGTTCACAATGTAAGTGGTGTAAAGGTACTTGAAAGACTAGGATTTTCAAGAGTAGTACTCGCTAGAGAATTATCTTTTAAAGAAATAGAAAAAATTGTAAAAAGCACTAAACTTGAAACAGAAGTTTTCGTTCACGGAGCTCACTGTATGTCTGTTTCAGGCAACTGCTATATTTCAGCTTTTTTAGGCGAAAGAAGCGGTAACCGCGGACTTTGCGCTCAGCCTTGCAGATTGGACTGGAAATTTGACAATAAAAACTTTGCACTTTCTTTAAAAGATATGTCTTACATTGACCATCTCAAAGATTTAGAAAAAATCGGGGTAACTTCTTTAAAAATCGAAGGCAGAATGAAACGCCCCGAATATGTTGCCGCATCTGTTACCGCTTGTAAAAATGCTTTGAACAACAAAGAATACAGCAAAGAATTGTTAAAGGCAGTATTTTCAAGAAGTGGATTTACAGACGGTTATTTAATGGATAAAAGAAACAGTGATATGTTTGGTTACAGAAGTAAAGATGATGTTATTTCTGCAACTAATGATGTTTTTAAAGAATTACAGAATTTATATAAAACTGACACACCTGTTACACCTGTCAATATGACTTTTACTGTTACAAAAGAAAGCACTATTTTAGAAATTACTGCAAGAGGAGTAACAGTAGCTGCCACTACTACAGGTGGAGAAGTACCAATAAAAAATCCGCTTTCTTTTGAACTTTGTGAAAAAAATCTTAAAAAACTCGGTGGCACACCTTATTTTTTAAACGATTTAAAATTCAATAATCCCGAAAATTTAACTTTATCACTTTCGACAATCAACGCATTAAGACGCGAGTGTGTTGAGAAGTTAGATACACAGTTAAATTCAGTAAAAAGAGAAATCTTTAATGTTTCACCAGAAATCAAAGAAAACAATAAAAAGAAAAAGCCAACTTTAAGAGCCAGGTTTTCAGAATTCTCTCAATATTCGACCGAATTTACCCAATGTGAGCATTTAATATTTCCTATAAAAGAAGTTTTTAATCACACAGAAGAACTCAGCGAAATCAAAGAAAAAATTGTAATTGAATTACCTGACTTGATTTATCCGAATTCTGAAGACAAAATATTGAAAGAACTGCAAGCGTTAAAATCACTTGGCTTTAAAAATTCTATAAGCGGCAATATCGGTGGTATTGAAATCATAAAAAGTGCAGATCTTAATGCATTTGGTGGTCACACGCTTAATATAGCAAACTCTGACGCAGTAGAATTCTATGAAAATCAAGGTGTAAAGGATTTAACCTTGTCAGTTGAACTTTCAAGCAAAGCTATTGATAGCATTAGCTCTACTGCCAAAATCGGTGCTTACTGTTACGGTAATTTACCGCTTATGTTTTTCAGAAACTGCCCGTTAAAACAAAAAGACGGTTGCGGTAATTGCAACGGCAGAAGAAGAATAACTGACAGAAAAAATATTGAATTTCCTGTAATTTGCCACGATAAAATATATTCGGTTTTACACAACTCCGTTCCGCTTTACATCAGTGATAAAATAAATCTTAATTGTGATTTTGTTACTATGTATTTTACAAATGAGAGTAAAGAGGAATGTAAAGAGATTTTTGGTTTATGTAAGAACAATCAATCCACTCCGTTCAAAAAGACATCGGGGTTGTATTTGAGAGAAGTCTTGTAATTAAGGAAGCAGGAAGCAGGAAACAGGAAATAGGAATCAGAAAAAAATCTATCATTTATAGTTTATTGAAAACTGTAAATGATAGAATTTTTTCATTGTAGCGAAGCCTTACCTTCTTTGAAAAGAAGGGGGACCATTCGTTACATAAAGTTTATTATAAAAATTTTTTCAAGCGACAAATAAATTTTATCATTCTACAAATGAAAACGGAATGGTGGAAAATTGATTTTCAAATGCACGTTAGTACAAGACAACGAGTTTAGTTCATTTGCAATTTTCAACTTATGTCCGTACGCTAAAGCATATTATGATATCAATTCTCCACCAAGCAAAGCTTGGTACCCCTCCTTTTCAAAGGAGGTTCGCTTCGCAAAAATTTAATTTACACTTTATTATTAAACCTAAACTCTGTTATTTTTCCCTGATATGTATATCCCACTTTTTGATAAACTGCATTTGAAGCTTGATTATTAGCATCGGCATAAAGAATGGGAACAACGCCTTGATTAAGAAGTTGATTGGTAAGAGTTGCAATAAGCATTTTGGCATACCCTTTACCACGATACTCACGGTCAGTAACAACAGTATTTATCCTTGCGTATTTATCTGTTTTGTGTGCTATCATAGCCAACGCAACGATATTTTCGTCTTTCCATAGAAAAATATTATCAGCGTGTTTTCTTGCTTTTGCCCATTCGTATGCTGATTTTTCTCCAATATCAATATTTTCAGAATCAAATACCATCTGGCGAATGAGACGAGCAATATTTTCAACGTATTTTCTTGATGGTGCAATCATTTTTCCTTTAGGTTCAACCGAAACACACTCATTACAAGCATACACATTCATAGGCATTTTCACAGCATAAGAAACATTCATCTTTTCAGAAACTTTATCCAAAATTTCAGTTACTCGAGTAGATTCACCATTAATTATAAGTTCAGGTGTTTCAACAAGTATTTTAGAAATCACTTGAACTATCTCTGTTTCTACATTTTCTGTGAGATTATCATTTACAAACAACCAGGCTGATGGTGCTTTTCTACTTTTACCAATAATATATGATTTGTTGTCGGTTATAAACAAAGCATTTTTATCATCGGAAATCAAATAAAAAAGATTAAATAAAATTTCATTCTTTCCTGTCAAAAGTTTTTTTACAACACTATACTTTTCTTTAGTTTTCACAATATCACCCACCTAAGATTAAACTAAAGATTAAGGTTTCATATTTCCTATTTCCTATTTCCTATTTCCTATTTCCTATTTCCTATTTCCTATTTCCTGCTTCCTATTTCCTGCTTCCTATTTCCTGCTTCCTATTTCCTGCTTCCTGTTTCCTTGTTTCTAATTCCTAGTTCCTAATCATCTCACTAAACTCATCTTCACTAATAACCTTAATACCCAACTCATTCGCTTTGCGGAGTTTACTGCCGGCATCTTCACCAGCTAAAACTACGCTTGTTTTTTTAGAAACAGAGCCTGATGTTTTACCGCCGAATTTTTCTATAATTTCACTTGCTTCAGTTCGTGTAAACTGTGAAAGTGTACCAGTTAAAACGAAGGTCTGACCAGCAAAACGCAAATCTTCTGTTTTGGAGAGATTCTCCATATTAACGCCGACCACCTTTAATTCTTCGATAAGCTCACGAGTTTGTGGGAGCGAAATTGTATCTGTAAAGGTTTTTGCCATTACATCGCCAAAACCGTCTATTGAAAGCACATCTTCGATTGTTGCGTTAAGGATATTTTCCATATTATTGAAGCGTTTGCTTAAAAGTTTTGCCGCTTTCTGACCTATGTGGCGAATACCCAGAGCAAATATTACCCTGTACAAATCATTCTGTTTAGAATTCTCAATAGCAGTCAAAAGATTATTGGCACTTTTTTCGCCCATTCTCTCAAGACTTGCAATATCCTGTGCCTGTAAATGATAAATGTCACTGGCTTTTTCAATAAGTTTCTCGTTTACTAAAACTTCTAAAACTGCGTCACCCAATCCCTCAATATCCATAGCGTCACGAGAACAGAAATGAATTAACTTTCTTAAAAGTTGTGCTGGGCAATCAGGATTAAGGCAACGGATTGCCGCTTCACCCTCTTCACGAACCACCTTACTGTTACAAG
>CALAEU010000110.1 GCA_937891215.1 uncultured Clostridia bacterium | reverse complement strand
CTTCTATCGTTTTCATATGTTGCACCCCTTTCATGCAACACAAACATATACCACAGAAGTTTTAGAAAGTCCAGAATAATTCTTACTTTTATATGATAAAAATATTAAGTATCTATTTCTTCATCATCTTTCGAATCTTCTTCATCAATCTTAGAAAGAAACTCATGAAATACAGGGTGCAAAGCAAAAATCATACTTTTCTCAAAAAGTTCGCAATCAGTTATTTTTTCAGGTGTATTGATTTTATCTATATAGAGCGCATCATCAATATCAAGTAATTCTGGTGTTAATTTAGCCTTTTTTGTTATTGTTTCGATATTGTCAACAATTTCAATTAATATCTCTATAGAATCTCTCAGCATTTTAACAATCAATGCTATTTCCTCACCTTTTAGTATATTACAACAATAGGTTAAATTTGCCTGGAAAGAAGTTTCTTTCCCCATATCAAACGAAAGTGAAAAACTTCCAGCACAACCTTTTTGCTGAAGCCAGGCATTTAACTGATTCTGTAAAAACAAACATATTGTTGTTGACTTTGAGAAAAAGCGATCACTCAATGGTATAGCGAATATTTTTACCACTGAAATTACATGCTCCTCATCAAAATCAATAAGCACTTCAAATGGTGTTCCGTCTGCACAAAGCTTTGTTGTTTCTACCCACGATATAGCCTCATTTTCATTTATTTCATAAGCATTTATATAATCGTTTTTTGATAGTAAATCAAGTACATCTTTTATCATGCATAATCCCCCTTAAATCCTTTTATTATTTTCATCTTCACTTAACTGTTCATTATGTATATAAATATTTTCATCTTTGAAATGTAGCACTATAGATTTTAAAGAGCCTTTCCCTTCAATACGTTGTTGATATAAACCCTTTACTTCTGTTGGTAATATTAACAAATCCTCGTCATCATCTTCTCTCATTGAGTTTATAATGTATTTCAACGTAAGAAATGGAACAACAGTTTCAAGACAAATAAGTTTCAGTCGTTTATCTGGAGATTCATCTTGGTAAAAACATCTGACCAAACGCGTAGAAGACCGCAAAATTGCAAACAAAAATATGATGGTTAATATTATCGCTAACGTAAGTATAATAAAAAGATCATCACCATTTTTATTTTTCATAGAATCGCTAACAATTACAAGAATGTACACTAACATAATTCTTGAAAAAAGACCTTCTAAAACAATCCGAAGATTAATTCTTACGTATTTAATCATCTTAAGCAACCTCGCTTATATTTTTATCATCTGTAAATAATAACATTGGATATTTCAATTTCACCATCCTTAGAAGAATCCTTTATACAATCAAAATAAGAAACAAATCGAACATTATTAACAAGTTTGATTTTATCAGGTTCCTTCTGTAATAATGCTGAAACATAATCATCAAATATAATTTTACAGTGCCTTGTTTTCTCATTTTGTTCATCAAATTTGATTTTTTTAAAATCAGAAATCCTTATACTCCAAAAGTTCAAACTTACATAGAAATACTCAAAATTATTGTTACACACATCAAATTCAAGCCTTATTTTTTTATTAAAATATATTGTTTCGCCAAAAAAAGATTCTACATTTACATCACAATCAAGTGAATTTTGATTATTTTGTTTTACAGTAAGATAACCTTTTTCTCTGAATTGTTCAGAAAAATATTGTTCTTTCAATCTATGGGAAGTACATAAATTTCCGTTATTTTTACGAACAAAATCATAATACTTACTTTTTTTCGAAATTATACAACTGTCTACTACATCTTTTAATTGTTCTCCATACAAATCTATATCTTCACCTATCCAGCCAAGTTTATTATTTTCTGGAAAACACTTTAGTAATTTCTCAACAGTATTCCTGTACAGTTTATTATCATCACCTATTCTTTTGCTGAGAGAAATTATTTTTTTACCCCAATAAGATGTATCATCAAAGGAATTCTTTGCAATATAAAAATCCAATATTTGATTGCACGCATCAACCAGCACACATAGATTGTTATTATATGTATCCTTTTGAAAATCCTCGGTGTTTTCATCAGATAATTTAACCTGAGACAAATATGGTTGTCCCAAAACAGACAGTAATTCACCTGCAAAATATCTATCTTTTTGCTCAAACGAATCAATTGTCCCAGCGAAAGCTTTTAACATAGAAATATAACCACTAAAAAATCTATTAGAGATATTCAATGATTTTTCTATATATTCTAACGCAAAGTTTTTTTCATAAGATGTAGATTTTTCCGAAAGAGATAATTCACATGCATACAAAAAACATGATTCTACAAAGCGAAAATTATCCCTTTCTAACGGATGTTCTTTCCAAAACGAAAAGGCTTCTTTATACTTAGCAATGGCATATTCTCTATTTTTTCTATCACAAATACAGTTAGTTTTAACTACCGTGCAACACACCTTCGGCAAGAAATACATACTAATTTCATCTCTTTGCTCAAATCCTTTTTCTAAAATATCAAATGCCTTTTCGCCATCTAATTCTACCGTACCCTTATATAAATAACCAAAATACGCAAATGCAAGTCTTCCGCATACATCATAACAACCTAAATTGTATAATTTTTCATAAAGTTCTACTTTTCGTTTATCGTCACAACCTTCTAATGCCTCAACAGCATTCAACAACATACCCTTTGCTTTTTCATATTCATTCTCTGTTGCTTTTAAGAACCATTTTAACGCTTTTTCGGGATTCTTTTTAGTACCTTTTCCTGAATAATATGCCCATGCCAAGTTATACATACCGCTCGGTATTCCATTTTCAGCCGCAAGTGAATAATAAATAAAGGATTCATTATAATCTTCTTTAGACCAATAATACAAATCGCCTAAATTTACTTGCGAATAATAATCGCCACGTTCAACGGCCAATTTATAATATTTAATAGCTTGTGATAAATCTTGTTCGCAACCCAAACCTTCATAATATATATGCCCTAAAATTCTTGCTGCACGTGGATACTCCTGTTGGTTTGCTTTTTCTGCTAACATTTTTGCTGTCATATAATTGACAGGCACACCTTTTCCATATGCATAGCAAAAAGAGAGTGAATATCTTGCCTCGGCATTGTTCTTTAACTCTGCCATTTTCCAATACTTAACTGCATTCTCATAAGACTGTTCTAATTTTTTCCCTGCATAATACATTTCACCAAGATAAACACACGCATCCTCATCACCAGCATCTGCTGAAATTATTACTTGCTCAATTTGTTCATGTAATTTCTCAGTTTCAATATTATTTTCCAATTTTAATTTTGCCTCGAAAAACTTAGCCTTTGTATCATTATAAAAACCTGCAGCATTATAATAATAAAGTGCTTTCTCAAAATCACAATCAACACATATACCCATTTCATAAGCTTTTCCTAATAAAATTGCATTTGGTGGTTGGGAACACAATTCAAAATTATCTTTCTGTTCTTCTAATAACAAAACCTTTATATGTTCGTTATCGGTTTTTGATACAATATAACTATTTACATCCAATGTTTCATTTTCATTCGAATCCGACTGATTTTTTATATCTGACTTTATTTCTTCTATCATTCGAACTAATTCAGTTTCTTCTCTATAACCATAATATATCTGTACATTATTTAATGCAAAACTAAATTTATCATCCAAAGTAAATTCTTCTATCATATATGGTTTTACATTTTTGCCCAATTTCTTTGCAAACCCAAATTCTTTTTCCACCCAATCCGAACATTGAGAAGCCTTAGATAAAATCAAGAGAAATATCCTACAACTACGAATCCCTTTAGGAATTTCCTGAAGATAACTTGTACCACCCGGAATGCTTTCAGGAGCCATCCAACAATTAATTCCATTTTTTTCAAGTTGTACCTTTACACTTTTAGCATGATTATACTCTTCTGATTTATAACTTATAAAAACATCACATTTCATTTACATCACCTATACATTATTTGCTGATTTTATAGCCAAGTTTAATTATAAGTTTAAGTGTTTCAAGGGCTGTACTTCTGTCATATTCTTTTTCAGAATCAGGAAGTTCTTCGTAAGGCACCAAGCATGGGGTTTGTTTTAATTCATCATTTCTTGTTTCACCATAACTCCAGCCTTGTTCTATTCTGGTTTTCGCCCAGACATCGTGAGTGTTTTCAGCAAGTTTTTCAGAAAGCGCTAAAATATCGTCTGATAAAACTATATCATTTGAATTTATCGGATTCGGATTATAACTCATGACTATGTTCCTCCAACTCTTTAGTTTTTTCTTCTCTTGGTGTCACAAGTTCACCTTTAGCTATTTTGCTCAAAGCAACTTGTAACTTCTCATTATCCCAAAGTGTTTCAAATCCTATTAAAGAAACACCCATACTCTTAGCTCTGCCGACAAATTCGCCTTCAGCAAATTTACTGCAATCCTGTGCTACTGCCATAACCGGAATTGCACCAAAATGTTTTGAAATTGAATCAATTTCATAAAGCCATTCTTTTTTTACTTCTTTATTGGTTTTTGCAGAAACAAATATCGGCGTCATACCATTAACGGCTATAACATCAATTTCGTTTTCGGTTTTGCTTCCCACTGTTTCTGTTACTTCTCCTTTTAATTCTTTTACAGCATTTTTAAACAAGAAATAACCAAAGATCTCATTTTCACTTCCAGATGTTTCTTGTACTCTTTGTTGAATTTCTTCTATTTTTGCTATTATATCCTTTTTTTCTCTTTTAAAGTTTTTATCCCATGCAAGTTTAACACCAGTCTGCACATCATTAAACGAACCATACCATCGCGACAAATGATAAAGGATTTCTTCAAAGGGAACTCCTTGTTGTTTTAGCAACCAACAAATCCTCGCATCTCTGAATTCAAAAGACACCAAATTATCTTGGGGCTTTTCTTTTAACTTTTTGCAAGTTTCTATTTTTTTACAATCTTTTCCTTTACCACACGGGCAAACCATCTCTCTTTTTGAAAAACAGTTGCTTAAATTTTCTACAAACCCCTTTTTCCTCAAACTTTTCATCATATTCATCTTATTAGTCTTTATTGTCTCATGCTCGTCAAAAGAATACAACTTTGCACTATCTATTCTTAAAGATAGAAATTTAATCCCATCTTCTAAATTGAATTCAAATCGATGGTGAATAGTTGCTAGTTTCAACCAATTTAAAATTTCTTTTTCACAATAAGTAAATTTTATTCGTATAGTATTTTCTGCCGAAAAATCATCTGAATAATTACCAATTATTTTATATTGCTTTAAAGCATTCAACAACTTTTCAAAACCACTTTTTTGATATACATCATTCGATACAACCAATGTTGCTGTCTTTTGCTGCTTATTGCAATTTTCAATATTAAACTCTTTTTTATTGAAATCTGTAGATATATCTTTTGCATTAGATGTCATAAAAGTATTAAACAACTGCCAAATATTATATTCCCTTGTTTTCTTGGCTTCAATATCATAATAGGTTTCTTTTTTACAAAACTGCTTAAACACATTCATCAACTTATCTCTATCTTCATCACTGGAAATACCCGTGTTAGGATTTTTGATTTTTCCACCAATTAAATCAATAACTTCTTCAACTGAAAAACTTTTATTGTCAATACCAGTAGAAATACTTCCATTCCCAAGAATAGATATTATCCCATTTAATGAATCATATCTTAAAACGTTGATGTTTTTATACTCTCCCGCCATTTTTCCAACTGAAACAGAGATTAAATCATCATTACCAGATACTACATTGATTAACGCTTCCTGATTTTCTAATTCATCTTTATAGTCAGACAACTTATATGATATGTCATATAAATCTTTAACATTACAATTCACAAATTCGTATAACTTCGTAGTATTTCCTCGATTTGCAAAATATTCTTTTATTGTTGTTTTATATGAATCATCTTTTTCAATATTAGGACCTATAAAAACAGCTTTTTCTGCACAAAAAACAGTAGGTACAACAACATCCTTCACCGGAAGTTTTGTTGTTAAAGTAATAACTGTTTTATATTTTTTTCTATACCAGGAGCAGAAAGGTAAAAAATCAATCAATTGTGCATCAATAGCTGTAAAATCTGTACGTCTATTCATGCATTTTACAGCACTTAATTCAAAATTGAGCAAATCTAATTCACTCAATTTTTCAACTCCCACAGTATATTCCTTTGCTTTTTCAAGTGATTGTTCGTAAAGAACTAACGAATTGCAATCATTATTAAAAAGTTTCTCAATTGCAATTTTCAAATCCCTATGGTAAACATTTTCTAAATCTAAATTTTCAAATAACGTTTCCTTATTTTTATAAAGTTCTTTCGCTCTTTCTCTTGCTAACTTATAAGCCTTTATTGACATTTTATCTAATTCGGAAACATAATTCTTATTGCTTGCCCTCCAATGAGATTCTTGTGTCAATACAACCCCTGTTGTATCTGCTTTACACATACAAAGATGCAATAAATTATGCTTATCTCTATGATCATTAAAAACAACTTTACCATTGACATCTTGCTTATTATATAGTGTATTTTCTTCATCAGTGGTTGGCGCTCTGAAGCCACGCATACACATATATGCACACCATCTACGGTGTTCAAGTTCTATTAAACTATTATAAGTCTTATCCTTATTTGCTATGCTTTCAGAAAGAATATCTTCTGCTGTTTTATCGCTTATTAAATTCATTTTTTTACAAGCGGCTAATTTATAAGGAATATGCATAGCAGATGCTATTGAACTATCCGCCGAATAATCTGCTCCTTTAAAATTTTCAACGAAGCTTAAATCCGTAATTTCCTTATCTTCAGGTGAATTTACAAATTCCTTTTCAAAGCAGTCCGTGAATTCCGAATCAGCCTTTTCTATACCTTTACGTTCGTTTTCTTTCATCGCATACGCAAAGTTAATATTTTTTGCTAAACGAATCAACTCGTCGTTATTGTTATTTGTATTAAAGTAATATGTTTCAATTGTTTTGTTTGCTTCCGAAACTTCATTTTCTTCAGTTTCTGCAAAAACAGCTACAAGTATTTTTTTATTGACTGATTCCACTGCTTTTACAATCTCACTAGCAACACATTTATTTATTTGTTCATCACCTAAAGCAATAATAAAATATGTAAATTCTGCTACATTCAAATCTTTCAAAACAGTGTTTATGCTATCGTCGCTTGAATCTATTTTTACATTTTTAAATTCTACATTAGCATTTACAACTTTTTCTTTCATAACCTGTTCTAAAGCAGGAAATGCTGACTTCATTTTTTCTCCATATGCTTCAGCATTTGAAGAAGCAATGGTAATATTTAATTCTGTATCTATAAACTGACCTGCCGAAAAAACTGCTTTAAAAGATTCGTTTCCAACCCAGCCACTACCGAGAATAAGAACATTTTCCTTTTTACCAGAAATATAATTACAAATTGGTCTTTCATATAATAAATTATGAACAGCTAATCTATAAGCACCTATTATTGCCATTTTATATTAACTCCCTTTCGTTCTCTATACTTTTATCAAGGATTCGTAATAATTCTGTAGGATAAATACCTAAAAAACTCATTAAATCACTGGTTTCCTTATTGTTTTGAAAAACAAAAACCAATGAAAGATATGTATTCCAAGTGAGTTTTTTATTACGCTCTACATTTACAATAGTTTGTCTTGAAACACCTGCTAAATAACATAATTCTTCTTGTGTAAGATTGATTTTTGCTCTTAACATCTGAAGGTTTTCTGCCATGGCATTTATATAAAACTCCTTATTTATCTCCATTGTTATCACCTTCTATATAAAATTTCAAATCATAACCATTGCCTGTGTTTTTCTCGTTCTTTTCGTACTTATAATTTATACGAGTTATTTTAGTTTCATCAATTCCTGATGCATAAAACGCTTTTTTATTCATCACCTTTAACTCTGTTTTTTTAAGCCAATTTTCATTAACGCAAAGTTTTATAGTATTGCCATCAAAAACACGCTCTTCAAACAATGGTTCCTTACTATCCCCATTATAATATTTAAAACATGATAAACCTCCATTTTTAGGTAAATTACCATAAAGAAAGTTTTGATAATCCGCCTTATTAAAAACTACAAATTTCTGTTCAGTTTTTCTTTGAATAAGATAATATGTAACTGCAGCAAGAATCACTGAATATGACGCTTGGTTAAGTTTGTCAGAACCAACATTACCATTTTCATCTTTTTTGTTCTTTCTTCTATCCCTGATATTTTCAAACAACTTTGTTATATCTGTTATGTTCTTGTTAACATAAAGTACATATTCATTTAAAGGTCCGGCATTTAATGCATTCGCAATTATTTTCTCATAAGTAATTGCTTTGGTTTTTTCGCCCTCTTCACTATTTAACGATGTATTGAAAATATGTTGACTAAATTGGGATTTTTTATCTTTTAGTTTTTTCTTAAGATACTCAGTATTCTTTTTATCTGTAGATTGAGGTGCACTAAAACTTTCAATGTAATTACCAAGCCAATTATCCACGGATTTTATTTCTTCACAACAATTATTACAAGTATCTGAAGACTCATTCAAAAAACACACTTCTGGAAATTGTTCTTGAAATGCTCCCCATACTTGCGTTTTTATCTGCTCTTTATTTTCGTTGGAGGATTCCACAAAAAACTCTTCGGGGAATTCCACAGAAAACTCTTCTTCGAGACAATTTTTATTTATTTTATATCTTTTCTTATCGACTTCATCAAGTTTTTCTATTTCATCCAGAGACATTTGCTTCCATTGCCACTTATTATTCTTACTTGATTTTAACTGGTAATATTTTGGGTTGTTTTTTAAACCACACCACGATTTCAAGTAGTTTCTTATACACTTTATATCTTCAGTACCATTTTCAAAATTACTTGGAAAAGCAAACCCACGTGTAACAATAGTCATAGCACGCTCAATACCTGATAAATCCGGATATAGCACTCTATAACGCAAAACCGGTCGAACATTCTCCGTATTACAATTGTCTTTTTGTGTTAAGTCTTTATACTCTTGTATTTCATTCAGCATCGCTTGCACCCTCTTTCTTTTTTATAGCAGTCAATATTTCTTCGGCTGTGAAGACATCCCAGAAGAAGTTACCATTTTTATCTATTGTTTTCGAAATTGCATATACATACCTCAATGAAGATATAAAATTAGCACCAAATATTCCCTTTATGTCTTCACGAGCCTTTTTTATCAATTCTTTCTTCCATGTAGATTTAGGGACCTTTTTATTTTTGTTCTCTTTGTATATTTCTAAATACGTTTTGAAATATTCTTTTTCTTCCTTTTTTGTCACTAAACACACTTCGTTTAAACCAATATTATTGTTTATTGATTCTTTAAAAGTAAGAATTACTTCTTTTAAGAAGAAATAAAGCAATTGGTAACCACCACAGTCAAAATTTGTGAGTAGAGTTATCTGCTCTTCTTCTAATTTTTTACCATATTTTTCTTTTAATTTTTCAGCTTTATTCTCTCCACGCATATTTTGCCATTTATCGTTTATGAGCCACTCTATTTCTTCTTTTGTTATTTCCTTTATTTTCTTTTCTATTTCACTCACTTTTGCACCACAAAATGTCTTCTCATACTTATCTTCTATAAAACTTTCAAAAAAATTTAAAATAGAATTTATATGTTTCTCATCTACGCCATCATCGTACTGAAGTTGTAAAATAGAATTTATTTGTTTTAAATATCTTGATTCATGATGAAGTTTTTCAGCTTTATAAACTTGACCCGAAAGGCTCATAACATCATTATAAGCTGAAATAATATCTTTTATTTTATTATATTTTTCTTTTTTCTTTTCTTCTTTTGTAAGTTCTTCGAAAAGACATTCTTTTTTTGCTAATTCTTTATCATTGTTGCCTAAATCAGAGTGGCTTTGTTCTTTTTTGGTTTCTTTTTCTTCAACTTTTTTCTTTGCATAATAATAAAACAATTTATCAATATCCGCAAATTTCTTCTCTTTATCCTCTTCCATATATGGTATAAACATTTTGTTTATATTTTTAGAGGTATAAATTTCATAACCTCTTTTTTCTGGAGTTTCGTGATTTTTTTCTTCAACCTGAATTTTAACAGCATCCATCTTTTCGATTTCATTTTTTTGCTTTATGTAATCGAATTTTTTTGAGTAAGCTTTTTCAGTTTTTGTATCACCCGATACACCATCTTCTGCTATAGGTTGCTCTGTTTGTTCAGGTGTTGATTCTGTTTTTGATGCATCGTCTTTTTTTTCATCATCCCAAAACTTTGTTACAGGTTTTATGTCAGGTTTTTCACCATTTTTACAACTATCTATTTCAAGACCAGTCAATATTGTTGCCATAGCACAAATGTTATTCTCGATAAGACGTTCATCGTCTTTCTTATATTGAAAATACCCTGCTTTTATAGTAGCATTACTGATTTCACCTATACGCGAAGAAAATGTTCTTTTTATTACTTCAAAATTCATTGTGTAGTCATTTACAGACAATTCTTTTGGTTTTGGCGTACCCGGAATTTCTATAACAGGTATATTTCGTTTCATTTCACCATTTTCTTCAATGTAACAACCATCCTTTACTGCTTCAACAACTGCTCTATCTTTAATAATTTTCACAAGGTCACCATCAAAATCTGCACCCCCTAATGCTAAATTGGCAATACTGTTATAACCAATTTCCACAACACCTTTTAAATGACCTAAATACTTTTTCCTGAAATCATCTTCAAAATATTGCGATAACCATTCTTCGTTACGGGATAAATGCGGATTACGGAAAAGTGCAAGATTAGCACCACATTCAACCGCAATTGCTCTGCCCGGTATAGATATTTTTTCATCATACACTATCTTATCTTTTAACTTCTTTGATTTTTTACTATATTCATCCCCACATTTCTTAACTAGATGATAACAAAGAGCAACTAAATCTCTTGATAAAAAGCGCAATTCACCCTCAACAACAAGCTTACCAAACACAGTGTTTTTTAGTTGACTCTGGTACATTCCATTCAACTTACCTGCTATTTTGGGTTCCTTTATTACACGATTATCTTCACTGAGCACTGATAACCAGGGTTCTGTTTTTTCAACAATTTCTTCTCTTTCAGAGTTTTCAGCAATTTGCTCTGCCTGCTCCCTCTTTGCACTTTGTTTCTGATAATATTTATTGTTTTTAATTTTGCCCGCTTCTTCAAAATGGGTATCTACAATTTCCTCTAATCTATTTTTCTTCTCTGAATTTTCATTGTATTCCAATTTCATTGGATTTAAAAACTGATAACTAAGAGTTACTTTCTTTGTTTCATTTTTTAGCATGGCATCGGTATTAGATATGTACAAGGAATGGTTGTATTCCTTCATTTTCTCGAAATAATACTTCATTGGGTCTTCATGGTGTTCTTTTTCGCAAAAAGACTTTAACCAATGGAAGCATTTAAACATACTTTTAGTAAGTATTATTTGAGCTTTACTTAAATCTCTATCTATCCCAAAAGCATCTTTAATTTTAATTCCATTAAGATTGTCGCTACGAAGTGCTTCTTTTATCATTCTATGAAAATCGACAGTATGAAGCATACCTTTACCAAAAGGAAGACGTATTTGTGC
>CALAEU010000109.1 GCA_937891215.1 uncultured Clostridia bacterium | reverse complement strand
ACAAATTTATTAAAAATCTTTGTACAGTAGAGAAAAAAGATAAACTTAAAGTTGGTGTTTTCGGTCTTCGCCGTGGTACCGCTATTGCAGAACCTGCAGTTTTAAGTGAAAAAGGTTACATTTATGCAGTTTGTGACTATGATGAAACAACTTATGAACTTGTAGAAAAATGTACTTGTGAAGATACAAAATATTTCAAAGAGTTTGACGAATTTATTGAATGTGGTTTAGATGTTGTTATTTTAGCAAACTACTTCCACGAACACGCAAAGTTTGCAATTAAAGCACTTGAAAAGGGTATTCATGTATATAGTGAAACACTCCCTGCAGTTACTTTAGCAGATTGTGTAAAATTGTGTCGTGCGGCTGAAAAGAGTAAGGCAAAATATATGATTGCTGAAAACTGTGCATATTTCGGTACAGTAAGAAAGATGGAAGAGATTTATAAAAATAAAACTCTCGGCGGTGCAGTTTACTGTGAGGGTGAATATGTTCACCCGATGCCACACGATGGCTATAAAGTTATTACACCAGACGCAAAACACTGGCGTGCACTTATGCCATCTGGTTATTACTCAACTCACGCATTAGCACCTATTATGCAAATTACAGGTGAAGTTCCTGTTGCGGTTAATGCTCTTAGTATTTACAGTGACGAAGTTCGTATTGAGCGCGAAGAAGAACCGACAAAAGATGTTGCTTCAATTATGCTTTGTACAATGAGTAATGGTTCTATTGCCCGTGTTACAGGCTGGTCAAAATTCGGCGGTCATGGTCTTTGGTATCGTATGAACTGTGGTAAAGGTAGCCTTGAAAGTGTTCGCGGTGATGATTATAAAGTTCGTCTTTTCTATAATGATTGGGAAATTCCAGAAGGAATGGAACAGGAGACATTCTACGATGTAGAATATCCATTTGATAAAGACAGAGCAAGTCAGAGCGGTCACTTTGGTGGAGACTATTACGCAATTTACGATTTCCTTGATTGTGTTCAGAATGACAGAGAACCATTCTTAGATGTTTATAAATCTGCAGCAATGACTGCAACAGCAATTTTTGGTTGGCGCAGTAGTCTTAATGATGGTATTCAGTACAGAATTCCTGACTTCAGAAACGAAGCAGAAAGAGCAGTTTATGAAAACGACACATGGTCACCATTCCCGGATGAAAATGGTGTTTCTAACTTCCCATGTACTAAATATCAATTAGGTGATTTTAATATCGAATTTTAAGGTTGCTGATTTTAGCGCAGAACAAACGAACACTGATGATTTCAATTATCAGTGTTCGTTTTAGTCATTTTTTACCCACTTGACGTATTTATATACGACTTCGGGGCAAAGAAAATGCCTTCTGCATCTAAACTGAGCAACCTTTTATTTTATGTAGATTTGCATTTTTCAATAATTTGTAGTAGAATACCCGAAAAGGTGGTGTAACTGTGAAAAAAATATTGCTTTCTGTAATCTCACTTTTACTTGTAGTGTCTTTGCTTACTTCTTGTGGTGGTAAAAAGATTTTAAAAACAAAAGATATAGTTGATACTATTTCTGCTACAAATGTTGTTTTGTATGATTTTTTATCTGAAAGTGAAGATTTTAACGAGTTTTCAAAAATGTTTACACCTTCATTTACCACCCCGGGTCTTTATGAAGGTATAATTCCACAGGGTCTCTGTTATAATTTCGATATGGACTGGATTATAATAAGCGGTTATTATGAAGACGAGTTTTTTCCATCAATGCTTATGATTTTAGATGCAAAAACAGGTAGTCTTATTAAATCTGTAAAACTCCAGAATGTTGACGGTTCAATGTATTATGGTCACGCTGGTGGCATTGCTTCTTCAGGTAATTATATTTTTGTAACAGGCGATTATTCTGCAAGAACTATTGCAATTGAAACATTAGAAAAAGCAAAAGATGGCGATACTGTTCAATTTACAAGTGATTTTAAAATCAATACAAAAGGTTCTTTCGCTAATGTTTACAGCGAAATTTTATGGGTAGGAGATTTTATAGAAAGTACACCAGCAGAGAGAAATAAAGTGACTAATGTTACTACAATAAATTCTGGCGAAACTTTTTACGCTTATTGTGAAGGATACAATCTTAAAGATGGACTTCCCAAAATAGATAAAATCAATTCAACACGCGATGGTTATGTGCCGGATATTATGTTAGCAATTCCTGAGCAGGTTCAGGGTATGACACGAACTCTTTCAGGGGGATTTATATTCAGCACAAGTTATGGTAGAAAAAATAACTCTGTAATAAAAGTTTTTAACGATGTAACTGAAGGGGATAAAGCAGGTACAGTAACAGTTGATGGAGTTGAAGTTGACCTTTACGCGTGTGATGAGTTAGAAACAAAAATAACTTATACCGCACCACCAATGAGTCAGGGGGTAGAGAGCGTTAACGGTACTATTTTCGTCCTCTTTGAATCAGGTGCCGCAAAATACAGACAGGGTGGAGGAGAATATCCTGTTGATACATTGTTTAAGGCGGAGTTGACTAGGTATTAGAAGTGCTGAATGCTGAGTGATGATTGCTGAGTTTCGGGACCTGCGGTCAGCAATTATAATTAAATATCAAAAACAATGAAATTTTCCTATCATTTTTAGTTGCTAGTAAAAAACTTTAAATGATAGGATTAACTATTTTTATTCAATAACTATTATAATCAAACGCGTAGCGCTTTCCTGATTTTACATTCCTTAATTCATCACTCATCACTCAGCATTCAGCACTTTATAAAAAAACCTTGACATTTACAAACTCAAGTACTATTATATTGCAGGTTTAAAAAAGAATTTACTTGTGGAGAAAAGAAAAATGTCAGTAATAGTTAAAGAAGTTCCAAGGTTTTGCAAGAAAAATGTTGTTTTAGTAATTGCTCTTGTTGCGGCATTAATCACTACAATAATTGTTCCTGTGGATAAAAATTATATAGGTTATTTTGATTTTAAGACACTTACTTGTCTTTTTTGTGTTTTAGCGGTAGTTTGTGCTCTCAAAAATATAAATTTCTTTTATATGTTGGCAGAGCAAATTGTAAAACTTTTTAAAAATGCCCGATTTGCAATTTTGGCACTTGTGTATATAACATTTATAGGTTCTATGTTAATTGCAAACGATATGGCACTTTTAACATTTTTACCACTCGGTTGCTTTGTGTTAAAAACAACAGGTAAAAAGAAATATATGGCGTTTACATTTATAATGCAGAATATTGCCGCAAATTTAGGTGGTATGCTAACACCATTCGGCAACCCTCAAAACTTGTTTTTGTATTCAAAATTCAACATACCGACAGGCGAATTTATGCTCACAATGTTACCGACATTTATAATTTCAATTGCAATTATAACCGCTTGTTGTTTTGTATTTGTAAAAAAAGAACCACTTGAGTTGCAAGGCGAAGAAATGCACATAAGCAAAACAAGAACAGCGATTTATTTAGTTCTTTTTGCGTACTCTATTTTAATTGTGTTCCGCTTTATTCCTTATTGGACTGGTCTCGTAATTATTCCTGCTACACTTTTAATTTTAGATAAAAAAGCACTAAAAATGGTAGATTATCCTTTGCTATTAACATTCTGTGCATTTTTTGTTTTTTCGGGAAATATGGCACGAATAGATGCAGTAAAAGAAGTTTTTCAGTTTTTGCTTGACAAAAGTACAATTCTTTTCAGTATAATTTCCTGTCAGTTTATAAGTAATGTTCCGTCCGCAATTCTTCTTTCACAGTTTACAAATGATTATAAAGATTTATTGTTAGGTGTAAACATTGGTGGGGTAGGCACTTTAATAGCTTCTCTTGCAAGTTTAATTACTTTAAGAGAGTATACTAAAAACAACCCGGGCAAAACAAAGAAATATATTTTAATGTTTACTGCCTTTAATTTCGGGTTTTTAGCAGTTTTAACTATTTCCTGTTACCTGATTCCTACTGTTTGAATCTTGACTAAACCTAAGCAATATATTATAATTACATGTAACTATAAATTCCTTAAGGAGTAACAAAATGGATACAATATTATATAATAAGTTATGTGGCATTTTATACCAGTATGGATTTAATGGTACTATAAAAGAAATAAAACCTATTACAGTTGGTCATATTAATGATACTTTCGTAGTAGAATATAATGTGGAAGGTAGAGTAGAAAAATACCTTCTTCAGTGGATTAACCATAATGTTTTTAAAAACCCTGTTGCGGTTATGGAAAATGTCGTTGGAGTTACTGAACATATTAAGAAAAAGATTGCCGAAGCAGGTGGCGACACCGAGCGTGAAGTTTTAACTGTTTTCAAAACAAGTAGCGGTGAAAACTATGTTAAAACAGAAGATGGCGGTCATTGGAGAGTTTACAATTTTGTAGATAATTCTTATTCTTTAGATGGTGTTAATTCAAAAGAGGATTTTAAAATGGCTGCAATAGCTTTCGGAAATTTCCAGAAACAATTGGCAGATTACCCTATAGAAACTCTCAAAGATACAATTCCGAATTTCCATAACACAGTTTCAAGATTTAACGATTTTAAAATCGCTTTAGAAGAAAATAAATCAGGTAGAAAAGATGAAGCAAAAGAAGAAATAGAGTTTGTATTAGCAAGAGAAAAAGATTGTTCTGTTCTCACCAGTATGTTAGAAAGTGGTGAAATTCCTTTACGAGTTACTCATAACGATACAAAGCTTAACAATGTTCTTTTTGATAAATCAACAAACAAGCCTCTTTGCGTTGTTGACCTTGATACTGTTATGCCCGGTAGTTCACTTTATGATTTCGGTGACAGTATTCGCTTTGGTGCTAACACAGGTGCAGAAGATGAAAAAGACCTTTCTAAAATCTCTCTTGATTTAGAACTTTTTAAAGCGTATGTTGAAGGTTATCTTGAGTCAGCAGGGGATTCACTTACTGAAAATGAAATTGAATATTTACCATTCGCATCTAAACTTTTAACATTTGAATGTGGTGTGAGATTTTTAGCAGATTTTATTAATGGTGATGTTTATTTTAAAACTGAATATCCCGAGCATAATTTAGTTCGTGCAAGAACTCAATTTAAGTTAGTTGCAGATATTGAAGCTAAATTTTCAGAGATGCAATCTATCGTAAATCAAGTAAAATCAACACTTTAAAAAGATGTGAAAAACTTTTTCAAAAAAAATACAATTTGCAGTAGACCCAATACTTGCTTTAAAAAGGACAATATCATTAAAACCTGGTGAAGTTAAATCATTTAGTTTATTATTAATATTAACGCTTGTTATTTGTTTAGCAGGCTGTGATAAGCCAACTGTTCCTCCAACAGGAACACAAACAGAAACTCCTGTTACTGAACCTACAACAGGTAACGTGATTCTTGAATCAAAGGATGTTTCTACATATGCCCTAAAAGAAGAAGAAGCTTGCTTCAACTTCTTTTGGGAAACTCAAGTTACTGATGAATCATTATATTCATATGGTTTAATTCCTGATAGATTCCCTTCTAATGGAATGGCTTCAATTGCTTCTGTTGGATTTGGTTTAGCAGGTATTCCAATTGGTATTCAAAATGGTTGGATTACATATGAAGAAGGTGAAGAAAGAGTAATTAAAAC
>CALAEU010000108.1 GCA_937891215.1 uncultured Clostridia bacterium | reverse complement strand
ACGAGTGCAAGCATAAACTCTCTTAGGAGAGCCGTTTACAACTGCTTTAACTCTTTTAACGTTTGGTTTCCAAGTTCTGTTTGAACGTCTGTGTGAGTGAGAAACCTTAATACCGAAAGCAACGTCTTTACCACAAAATTCGCATTTTGCCATTGAGCTGCACCTCCTTCTGAAATTTTTAGGTAATTTAACTCTAGTGATAGAGCAACGCAAGTATAATACCATCTTTATTGTAGGATTGCAAGAGTTTTTTTATTGTTTTTAATAAATTTTGCATTTTAGCACAAGAAAATATAATTTTTTCTTAAATATTTTTCCAAAATTGCTTGATTTTTTAGAAATTATCGTTTATAATGACATTATTAAGCGAACATTTGTACGAACAAAACGCAAGAAGTATATACTTATTAATAAGGAGATATTCTAATGGCAGAAAAAATGGATAGCAAAAGTAAAGCACTCGAGATGGCGTTAGGTCAGATTGAAAAAAGTTTTGGTAAAGGTGCAATTATGCGTTTGGGTGAAAACGCATCTATGGCGGTTGAAGCAATTTCAACTGGTTCAATTTCTCTTGACGTTGCAACTGGTATAGGCGGACTTCCAAGAGGCAGAATTATTGAAATATATGGTCCTGAAAGTTCAGGTAAAACAACTCTTGCACTTCACGTTGTTGCAGAAGCACAAAAATTAGGTGGTGACGCTGCATTTATTGATGCTGAACATGCACTTGACCCTGTATATGCAGCAGCACTCGGTGTAGATATTGATTCACTCCTCGTTTCTCAACCTGATGATGGTGAACAGGCATTGGAAATTACTGAGCATCTTGCCCGTTCAGGCGCACTCGATGTTATTGTTGTTGACTCTGTTGCAGCTCTCGTTCCTAAAGCAGAAATTGAAGGTGAAATGGGTGATTCTCACGTTGGTCTTCACGCTCGTCTTATGTCACAGGCTTTAAGAAAATTGACAGGTGCGGTTGCAAAGAGTAATACTGTTATTATTTTTATTAACCAACTCCGTGAAAAAGTTGGTGTTATGTATGGTAACCCAGAAGTTACAACTGGTGGTAGAGCACTTAAATTTTACTCGTCAATCCGTATAGATGTAAGAAAAGTTGAACAATTAAAAGGTGCAGGCAACGAGTTTATTGGTTCTCGTACAAGAGCTAAGATTGTTAAAAACAAGGTTTCACCACCATTCAAAGAAGCAGAATTTGACATTATGTATGGTCAGGGTATTTCTAAAGATGGTGAAATTCTTGATTTAGCAGTTAAAATGGAAATTATCAGAAAAAGTGGTGCATGGTTCTACTATGGTGAGGAAAGGCTTGGCCAGGGTAGAGATAATGTTAAAGAATATATCCGTTCTAATCCTGACTTTGCTGCTGACATTGAAGCACAGGTACGCGAAAAATTAAAAGAAATTATGTCTGCTAAAAATCCTGTTGCACGTGCAGCAGCACCAGTACCATCAAGCGAACCTGTCACAAAAGATAAAGCAAGAGCAAAAATTGATATTGCAGTGGATGATTAATAATGATTATAAAATCCAAAGCTGGTAACGGCAATAAAATACATATTTATATAGACAACGAATATGTCCTTACTGTTTATGACGACTATTGGTATCATAACGGTTTTAAAGACGGTGAAACCATAACAGAAGAAGAGCTTGCTTCCTTGAAAGAGGAGGCAGGCTTTCGCCTTGCTTATGAAAAAGGTTTGGATTATTTAACAAGGCGTTCGTATTCAAGAAAAGAACTGTATAAGAAATTAAAACTTAAATATGGAGATTCTGCATCAGAAAGAGCAGTAGAAAAACTTCTGTACTTCGGTTATCTCAATGATGAAGAATATGCAAAAATTTACGTCCGTCATCTTTACGAAACAAAAAAATATGATGTGAAACGCATCTCTATGGAATTAAAACTAAAGGGAATAGATAGAGAAATTATAGAAAATGTCACGAAAACTCTTGACAACGAACCAATTACGCGTATTATAGAAATGTTAAGCACAAAATTCAGTAATGGATTTAAAGATGAGAAAACGAAAAACAGATTTATTGCGAAACTTCAGAGAATGGGTTATAAATTTTCTGACATTAAATCGGCATTTTCTGAATATGAAATAGAATTAGAAAACAATGATTCAGATTATTAAAATTCACTTATGAGGTGATAAAAATGGCAAAAAAAGTCGGAATGATAAGTCTTGGTTGTCCCAAAAATCAGGTGGATGCAGAAATTATGCTTAAAAAACTGGTTGATGCAGGTTATGTGTTAGTTGACGAAGCAGGTAAAGCAGATGTAGTTATTGTTAATACTTGTGCATTTATAGAAGACTCTAAAAGAGAGTCAATTGACAGTATTTTAGAAATGATTGACTATAAAGAAGACAGCAACTTAAAATGTGTTGTTGTAACAGGTTGTTTAGCACAGCGTTATTCAGAAGAAGTTTTTTCTGAAATTCCTGAAGTTGACGCAGTTATAGGTCTTGGCGCTAACGATGATATTGTTGAAGTTTGTGATAAGGTTTTAGATGGTGAACAATATTCATCTTTCCCAAACAAAGAAGAAATGCCTCTTGAAGGTGGCAGAATTTTAACAACTCCAGAATATTACGCATATTTAAGAATAGCAGATGGTTGTTCAAATTGTTGTTCGTATTGTGCAATTCCATCTATTCGTGGTAAATTCAGAAGTCGTAAAATGGAAGATGTTTTATGCGAAGCAAAAGCACTCACAGAAAAAGGTGTTAAAGAGTTAATTTTAGTAGCACAGGATACAACTCGTTATGGTGAAGATTTATATGGCGAATTAAAATTACCAGAGCTTTTAGATGAACTCAACAAACTTGAAAACTTACAATGGATAAGACTTCTTTACTGTTACCCTGAAAGAATTACAGATGAATTAATTGACGCAATTAATAGAAATGAAAAGGTTTGTCATTACATTGATATGCCAATGCAACATGTGAGTGGCAAAATTTTAAAATCAATGAACAGACCGGGCGACAGAGAGTCACTCACTGCGTTAATAAATAAATTAAGAGAAAAAATAGAAGATGTTGTAATAAGAACAACATTTATAACAGGTTTCCCTGGCGAAACCCAGGAAGATTTTACTGCTCTTTCAGAATTCGTGAACGAAATGAGATTAGACAGAGTTGGTTGTTTCGCTTATTCAAGAGAAGAAAACACCCCTGCATACGACTTCCCTGAGCAGATTGAAAAAGAAG
>CALAEU010000107.1 GCA_937891215.1 uncultured Clostridia bacterium | reverse complement strand
AAGTTTCATGGAGCACAGCGGCTAATGCAACCGGTTACAGAGTATATCGTTCAACTCTTTCAAACGGAAAATGGTCTGGTTGGAAGAATATGGGTACTGCAAAAGCAAATAAAACCTCTTGGACAGATAAGAGCGTTAAAACTGGTGTAACATATAAATATACAGTAAGAGCTGTATATAACAAGGTTTTAAGTAGCTACAATAAAGATGGTGCAATAAGCTTATTCTTAAGCACACCAACAGTAAAAATTGCAAATACAGCAACTGGAATTCAGGTTAAATGGAATTCTGTATCAGGCGCAACTGGTTACATTGTTTACTCATCACAATTTGACCCAGTAACTAATAAATGGTCTGGTTGGGCAAATCGTGGAACAGTAACCACAACAAGCTGGACAGATACAACAGTAAAAAGTGGTGTAACATATAAATACACAGTAAGAGCGGTTAATGGTAAAGTTAAGAGTTCTTATAAAGCAACTAATACCTTGTATTACCTTGCAGCAACAAATCTTTCATATGTTGAGGTTAAAGAGGGTATTAAATTAACCTGGAGTAAATCAGCAGGTGCTAAGAAATATATTATTTATAGAGCAGAGAATACAAACACTTTAGATGGTTGGTCTGATTACATTGAATACAAAACCGTTGATAGCAAAACAAATACTTGGGTGGATAAAGATGTAGTTGAACTTGGTAGATATTCATACAGAGTTTATGCTGTGAATGGTAATACCATAAGTAAATGTGTAACAGATAGCGGTACTATTACCCGTATGAACAGAGGTCTTTGGTAAAATAAAATATCACCCCAACGAATTACAAAATTCGTTGGGGGATTTTTTGTTTTATTCAGTTGCTTCTTGCAATTTTCTTCTTTCTTCTAAATCCTTTTCAACCTGTGCTCTCTTTTCGGGTGAGTACCTTATAAATAAAAGTGGTACTACGTAAAGAATACTTGCAATAACTGGTGTGAGCATAACAAGTGGCCAAATCCAGGTGTCAAAAGCTTCAGTTTGTGTTCCGATGAATGATATTGCGGTATCATCAATAGCCTTGTAGCCTAAAAGTGATAATGAGAGTGTAGCAAGACCGCCTGTTATACCGCTTGAAACTTTTGTAAAGAATGTCTGCATTGAGAATGTAACACCCTCAGTTCTTTTACCTGTCTCCCATTCCATATAGTCAACACTGTCGCAGAAAACAGAAGTCTGTGCAATGCTTAGTGCACCCATAGGAATTGAGCCTATTGCTAAAAGTCCCATACCAATCCAGAAGTTTGCTCCTTCAAATCCTATTAAGAAAGCAAGGGTTCTTACTACTGCATTTGTTGCTTGAATGAATATAAGTACGTTGACATAACCTTTAAAGATTTTCTTTAATTTATCGGCGAAAACCATACCAATAAACTGTGGTACATTTGTAATTGCAAAGTAGATAGTAGTAAGTCCTAGTGCACCAATAAATCCGTCTGCACCTGGAAAATCAACTGGTAATTTATACTTGAAGAAATAAGTAACAAGTTGTGTGCCGAAACCTAGAGAACCAAAGAGATTTGCAAGTGTTACTAAAAGCATCATTTTATTTTTGAAAAGAAGCGAAAAACTTTCTTTTAATGAGTTTTGCTGTGTTTGTGGATTTATTTTAATTCTTTCTTGTGCTTTGTAAGAACGGTAACTGAGCATACCGCCACCAAGACCGAAAATAACTGCAAAAACAAGAGTAACCAATGACATTTTATTTTGTGTTCTTAAAGCAATCATTTCAATGAACATAGGAATTAACATATTGAATATGCCATAAACCAATGAGCCGACTGTTCTTGCCCATTTAATAAACGAGTCACGCTCGTTACTGTTAGGCGAAACAGATGCGGTAATACCCCATATTGAAACATCCTGTAAAGTATAGGCTATATCCCAGGCAATATACATAATTATAAAGTATGAAACACGAAGCCACAATAAACTTTCTTCGGTTGAAAATACAAGGAATATTAAAACGGTAAACACACCTACTGGCAGAGGAGTGTATCGTAAAAATGGTCTTAATTTTTCACCGTTTTTAAAACTGTGTCTGTCAACGAAAGAACCAACTATAGGGTCGTTTACACCATCCCAGACTTTCATTGCTATGAGAATAACAGAAACAACTGCTGCAGGAAACATAGCAATATCTGTCATAAAATATGTAAAAAACGAGCCGCCAATAAGCGAATAAACTAAATTCTGTCCTGAAAGACCCGCTAGATAGTTTACCTGCTCTTTTTTAGAAACATATTTCATAAATGCACCGCCTTTTTATATTTATTTTATAGTCCAATTATACAGTATTTACAGTTGTAAAATCAACTACAAAATATTTCAAAAAACGAGTATTTTGTTATTGAAAATAATTACCAATAATGATATACTTGAATATGTATGAAAATAAAACTGTTTTTACAGTTTAAGGAAGGAAGATTTTTTTGGCAGAAATCAAAGATATGGATGCTGTTGCAGCACTCGATGCTATGGATGCTCATGTTGATGACTGGCGTGATGCTACAAAGGGTAAGCAAAGAGGTATTTTCTCATTTGATGATGTTGCGGCACTCAAAATTAAAAATCTTAAAAAGAGAATTTATACTGATATTGAGTCAATTCCTGCTTGGAAGATGAAAGAATGCATCTACAAGGGCGTTGACGATTACGAATACCTTTACGATGAATGGAAAGAATTAAACGTTGGCGACCGTTGGGGTAACAATGGTTGGAGTGCTTTCTTTAAAAATTCATTTGATATGCCTGCTCGTTTCAAGGGTAAAAAAGTTACTCTTAACGTGTATTTCGGCGGTGACTCACTTTTAACTCTTAATGGTGAGCCTTATCAGGGACTTGACCCATTTAGAAACTCTGTTTTACTTACAGAATGTGCAAACGGTGACGAGCACTATGATGTTGATATTGAGTCTTACTATGTATGGCACTCAAACGAGTCAACAGTTAAAACACTTTCTTGCTCATTTATTGGCGTAGTTGACCCTGTTATTGAAGAAATCTACTGGGATTTCAAAGCAGTGTTCAATGCACTCTTTATGCCTGTTCACGACACAGGTTTACAGGAACTTATAAGAGCTACATTAAAAGAAGCATTTACTTATGTAAATTTCGACCTTGATGGCGAAGATTTTAAAGCAGGTCTTTTAGAAGCACAAAAAGTTCTTAAAGATAAAGTTTATAATAACCCTAACTACAAATCAGAGGGTAACTTAGCACTTGTTGGTAACTCTCATCTTGATATTGTATTTATGTGGGCTTATAAAGAATACATAAGAAAATTAGGCAGAACTCATGCTACAATGCTTCGTCTTATGGAGCAATACCCTGACTTCATTTTCTCCCAAAGTACTGCACCTACATATATCGAAATGGCAAAGAGATACCCATCTCTTTATAAACAAGTTCAGAATAGAATTAAAGAGGGTAGATGGGAATACATCGGCGCTATGTGGGTTGAGCCAGACTGTAACTTGGTTTCAGGTGAATCTTTCGTTCGTCAGCTTCTTCACGGTGTTCGTTTTGCAGAAAAAGAATTTGGTATTACACCAAAAACCTGCTGGGTACCTGATGTATTTGGTAATGGCTATGCAATGCCACAGATTCTCAAAAAAGCAGGCGTTGAATATTTCGTTACTCATAAAATGGGTATCTGGAATGATACAAACCCATGGCAATACAACACATTCTGGTGGGAAGGTCCAGACGGTTCAAAAGTGTTCTCAATCGTTCCACCAACACACTTTATTGGTACTGTTGAGGCTGACTCACTTAAAGTTAACTGGAAGAAATATACAGATAAAGAAACAATCGGTGAATCAATGTATTGCTACGGCTGGGGTGACGGCGGTGGCGGTGTAGACACCGAAATGCTTGAGTATGTAAAGCGTTATAAAAACTTCCCGGGTCTTCCAAAGACACAGACAAGTAAAATTGAAGATTCTCTTGCAAGAATGAAAGCAAATGCAACAGAAACTAATATTCCAACATGGAAAGATGAACTTTACTTGGAAGAGCATCGTGGTGTTCATACAACTAAAGCACTTCTTAAAAAATATAACAGATACTGCGAAAACCTTTACAGACAAGCAGAAATGTTTGCAAGTATTGCTATGAAATATGGCTACAAATACCCACTTGAGAAACTCAACGAAGGTTGGCAGATGATTTTAACAAATCAGTTCCATGACTCACTTCCTGGTTCTCATATTACAGAAGTATTCGCTGACCTTTGTGCTATTTACGAAGATATTATTAAAATCGGTGAAAGCGTAAGAAGCGAAGCACTTGATGTACTCGCTGGCAATGTTGACGGTAGCGAAAAATATGGTAAGCCATTCGCACTCTTCAATTCACTCGGTACTGTTGCTACAAGCAAAATTGAACTTCCATATAAAAATGTTGAAATTTATGATGCTGACGGCAACAAAGTTCCTACTCAAAGCTACACAAAATTAGATGGTACAAAAGTAATTGTATTTATTGCAAAGGATATTCCGGCAGTAGGTTACAAAGTATTCTATACAAAAGATGCAAGCGTTGCTGATGCAAAATCAGTTGCATTTTCTGGTGCAGTTGAAAATGATAACTTCAAGGTAGTTCTTGATGATTCAGCAGAAATCACATCTATTCTCGATAAGAAAAACAACCGTGAAGTTCTTTCAGGTAAAGGTAATGTATTCCGTCTTTATGAAGACCTTCCTGGTAAATATGACGCATGGGATATTGTTGCTTCTTATGTTGACAGAGAATTTGATACAGAAGCTGGTAAAATCACAGGAATCACAACAGGTGATGTATTCACAGTAGTTTCTATCGAAAAGAATATCAATAAGTCTCTTCTTAAACAAAACATTATTCTCTATAATGAACTTGACAAAATTGACTTTGACACATTCATCAGCTGGCACGAACAGGAAAAACTTCTTAAAGTTGGCTTTGATGTTGATGTTAAAGCACAGAAGTTTACAAGAGATATTGCTTACGCAACAATTGAAAGTTCAAACTATCGTCATAATCCTTATGATAAAGCTAAGTTTGAGGTTTCAGCTCACAACTTCATTGATATGTCAGAAGATAATTACGGTGTTACAATTCTCAACGATTGTAAATATGGTTATGAAGTAGATAAACAAAGAATGATTATCACACTTCTTAAAGCACCAATGAATCCAGACCCGATGTCTGACCGTGGTGACCACTACTTCACATATTCTATTTATCCACATAGTGGTAACTGGAAGAATGCAGAAACATTAGTACGCGGTCTTGAAATGAACAACCCTGCAGTTGCAGTAGATGTTAAAGCTGATTCAAAAGGTGAAACATCTGGTTCATTCATTAAGGTTGACGGTAAAAATGTTACTCTTGAAGCAGTTAAAAAATGTGAAGATGAAGACGCTTACATCATCCGATTTGTTGAAAAAGCAGGTGCTCGTGTAGATGTAACAGCAGAGCTCTTCGCTGACATTAAATCTGTTGCAGAATGTGACTTACTTGAAAGAAATGATGTTGCAGTTTCTATTGCAAACGGCAACAAACTAACCTTTACAATCAATCCATTTGAGATTAAGTGCTATAAAATTAAGTTATAATAAAAATTCCCCGATAGTCGAAAGACTGTCGGGATTTTTTTAGTGCTGAGTGCTGAGTTTTTGGACCTGCGGTCGGCAATTATAATAGTTGTCAGTGATTAGAAAAAAACTACACTCTATCATAAATCACAAATGATAGAATGTAGTTGTTTTTATTCACTAATAAATATAATCAAACGCGTAGCGTTTCCTTAACTCAGCACTCAGCATTCAGCACTTAATTTTCATCAACTGGCTTGAACTCAACCTCTTTAGCCTCGTTTTCGCTAACAGGCTCTTCATTCGGCATAGTTTCAACATTACCTACTGGTTGATTTGATTCTTGCCAGAAAGGTGTTTGAGGTGTTTGTTGCGGTTGCTCGTAAGGTGTTTGCTGATAACCAAACTGATTGTTCAATGGTTGCCCATAACCTTGCTGATATGGAGCTTGTGGATTGTATTGGTTCTGGTATGGTTGTTGGTTTTGGAAATCTCCATTAAATCCTTGTTGCTGTGGATTGAAACCAAAACCATCATTCATCCCGAAACCATTTTGCATTGGTGGTTCATAATCAGGCAAATCCATAGGTGTGATAATGCCTTTTCTTATGCCGTCTGCTCTGACAAAAGCGTAAAATTCGGCAAATGTTGAATATATATATGGGTTTACATATGCAATGTTTAAAATACCGAAAGTAAAACAGGCACCTAAAATATTCCATCCCCAGAAAGAAAGGCTTAATACAAAGGCATCCCATTTATGCCCATCCATAAGGCGTTTGCTCATATTAAAAGCACTTTTTGAGTCAAGATCAGGGCGTACTGCTAAAATATAATCTATTAGTAAATATTCATAAATTTTAACGAAAAACGGAATAATGAAAAGTAACATCCAGAAAAAGAGTTTTATATCTCTAAAGAAAGATATTTTTACTATATTCCAGTAGTTACCATCTTTGAAGTTGCCCGTAACCTCACCAATACCTGTGTGAATACCTTTTCTCAATTTGAGAAAAAAACGATTACCGCCAACAATGAAAATTGGTCCAAGGAAAAAACCTATAATTAAATATATCACGAAAATTGAAACGAATACAGTAAGAAAAGTGTACAGAAAATCTTCAGGGATAACAGAAAAAGGATTTTCAAATAAATTTGCAGAATATTCATAAGAGTATTCTGTGTAAGGTGTATCCGTGCTGTTATTGTTGAAAGAAACTGAACTCATCGAACCAATGCCACCAAAAAGACCCATAATTAGTGCTACTACAATTGATTCGCCATATTTTCTCTTAAAGCTGGTTTTCGCATTTTGTTTTAATAATTTTCTATCCATAATCATTCTCCTTTACTTTTTTTATTTCGCTTTAATTCTGTAAACCATTACACCGTGTGGTGCAACACTTGCAGAAATTGAATTTTTAAGTTCAACTGTTTCTTCTGTCCAGAGGTCAGTTGCTTCATATTCATCAACTATTGGTAAGTTTACATAAATGTCATTATGAAGCTTATTAAAAGTAATACTCATCTCCCTCTGAGTGTTACCTTTATTGAAGAAGCAAAGTGCAATTTCGCCATTTTCGAGTGGTTTTACAAGTATATCTGAAACACCATCTGTAAAAATTCTCTTTGCTTGTTTGCCGAGCTTATCCTGGTCAATTGCGATAAGATTTTTATTTGTTAAAATTTCTAACACTTTATTATCAGTGTCAACTGAACCATCTTCTTTTAAGAATTTTCTAACATCATTACCTAAAATAAGCGGAGCTGCCATCATACACCATAAAGTGAAGTGTGATTTGTTTTCTTCCATTGTGAGTGAGCCAACACCAACTTCAAGCATATCAGGGTCATTCCATCCACCGGGCACTGCACTTTTGTAAAGCCTTACATTTAATTCATAGCAATATAAAAGTGAAGGGTAGTTAGGCTTAATATCCATTGTAGTACGCCAGAGGTTACCTGCTTTAGCGCCCCATTTCCAAGGTTGGTTTAAGCCCCATTCACAAATTGAATAGCAAATTGGTTTTTCTTCTACACCATTTTTTTCTGCGTATTCCCTTGTTGCTCTTTTTAACTCCTGCCCCATATTTGTATATTGCCTTGCGGCAGAATCCATACGAGAACCAACAGGGTTAGAAAGTTTGATTGTGTTAAGACCTTTGTTGAGTTTTATTTTAACCTGAAGTCTTCCATCAGGGGTAAATCCTTTTGATGATGGGAAGTAACAATCATATTCATCGGTATCGTTGACTGTACAAACAAGGAATTTCTTCTGAAGACCACCTTTTTTGAATACAATAGTTAAAATATATTCATCTGTTTCAGGTGCATCAATAGTATCAAAAAGTAAAGCACCATTGTTAGCGCAAAGAGCACCAACTACAAAGCCACTTTTAAATTTTTCGTCTTTGAATACTTTTGCACCGCCTAAAAGTGTACCGTGCTCTGCTTCGAGTTCAATAAAATCTTTACCATCATTTGTGCCGACAAATATTTTGTCAATACTTGGTGCAACAGATGGTATTACTTCATTGTGACAGAAGTCATATTTAAAGTATTCAACACCCCATTCTGCAAGAGTGTCAGCGTCTTCTTTTTCGTGATAAAGACTTGCAGGTAAATCCTCACAGGTGAGAGTACCATTTGAAGTGTAAAGCCCTACTTTAAAACCGTCTTTGTTGAGTTCTTCAACAAGTGGTTTAATTCCTTTCGGGAATCGTGTTAAGTCACCTTGTAATCTGCCGTCAGAGGTACGAAGTGAACTTTGCCAACAGTCATCAAGATTTATATACTTGTAACCAGCATCAAGAAGCCCACTCTTTTTCATTGCGTCTGCAATTTCTTTAATTAAGTTTTCGTCAATAGTGTGACGGAATGTGTTCCAACTACTCCAACCCATAGGCGGTGTGAGTGCAACACCATTGTTGTAAAGTTCTTTTTCAAGTGGTTGTACTTTTGTTGCAGAAATAACTTTGTTTACTGCACATTTCGGGCAGAAATCCTGTTTCAGTAATTTTTTACCTGCTACATAACCTAATGCAGCACCACTCGCTAAAGCAACTATTTTTTTTATACTCATTATTTTCACCTCATAAAATGTTTTATTAAAGCACCAATGCCAATGGCACCGCCAACTGCAAGAGTTGCACCAATAATTTTATTTGTGTTTATAAGTGTTCTGTCGCTGAAGTTTCTTTGTATGAAATCTAAACTTTCACTTTTTAAACCTAAATCTTTAAAATGATAAATTCTTGTATTTATTTTGTCAGGCTCGTTTTCGTCGACTGTAATCATTCTTATTGTAGCTTTACAACCGTCTGTATATGCGTGAAAACCTGATGTTTTATTTTGTCCTAAAATAATGTCATCTACTGTGCCTGTAAAATCGTTAAGATGGTCGTGACCGAAAAATGCCGCTTTAATGTCGCCAACCTTTTTCCAACTAGCAAATTGACCTTTGTCAATAGCAGGGGAGCAAGGTCCTTCACCTAAATAACCTTCAACACCATCTTTTTTTACAAATCTCTTTTTCTCTAATGGACCTATAAAGCCTGGTACAGACCATAAATATTCGTGAAGTTTTGCTTCTCTCATAAGGTCATACTCCTGAATAACAGGCATGTGTTGGAAAAGGATAGCAGGAATTGTTCTGCCACCATGACTATCTTTAATCTGCTGTGCTTTCTTTTCGTACCATTCAATCTGGTCTTCGTGTACCCAGTCATATTTAGAAACACTCTGGTCTTCTGCTAAATTGTTTGAGTCGATAAACCAGAGGTTTAAAATATCTTCTTTACCTTCAGAATCCTTAACCAAAAGATTACAGTTGAAATCACCGGGTGCAGTTTTATCGTTTTCACCGATAAAGTTTTCAATCATACTGTAGGCTTCGACAATTTCTTTTTCGTGTCCTAAATCGTGCTCGTGGTTACCAAGACAGTAGCACATAGGAATATTTGTTTTTAAGATAGGTTTTAAGATTCTTTCGAGTGCTTCTTTGTGAAGATGTGTATAATCTTCACATTCCTGATATTCACTGCAGGTGTCGCCTAAAAGAACAATTAAATCTGGTTGGAACGCCTTAACACCCATTTCAAAAAGTTTGTGAGCGTCTTTTTGTTTTAATTCGTCTTCTTTGGTTTCTATTATTAGTCTTTCGTGGATGTCACCGAGAACCATTATTTTAAATTTTCCATCTTTAAATTTAAGTTGTTTATTCATAGGTTTTCCTTCTTTTTATAAAGCCTTCCCAAGTGAAAATGGGAAGGCTTCTGTGTTAAATTATTTTTTTGATTTGCTGATTTCTTCAATCTCGCTTAAAATATCTGCACCAAGGTCAACTTCTTCAAAAGTAACTTCACCGAAAGTTAAATCTTCAATTTTTACTTCTTCAACCGGTACTTCTTTTTTTGCTTTGGTTGTTTTTGGTTTTGTTTCTTTTTTAGCAGTAGATTTTGTTGCTTTTTCTGCTGTGGACTTAGTAGCCTTTTTAGCAGTTTCTTTCTTTTCTTTAGTTGATTTAGTAGCCTTATCACTTGCAGTCTTTGTTGCTTTTTTTGCAACTGGTTCATTTTCAGTTGCTTCGTCAGTAACTTTTTCTTTTACTGTTCTTTTTGTTCCAACTGTTTTAGCTGCTTGTTTTAAAACATCTTCTTTTGCAGGTGGTACTAAATCTTCGTCATCAATGAATGTAACATCTGCAATTTCAGTTGAAACTTCGTAAGCAGCAGGTTCTGGGAAGGTTACTTCTTCAACAGGTTCTGTGTAAGTAACATCTTCTGCAAATGTAATGTCAGGAATTTCAATGTCAGAGATTTCATAAACTGGTTCAGAGAATTCAATTTCTGGTTCTTTTTCAACAGGAGTTTCAATAACTTCTTCAACTACTGGGATTTCAACAATTGGTTCTTCTACAACAGGAACCTCAACAATAGGTTCTTCAAATGTTGAAACTTCAATAACATCTTCTTTTACTGGTTCGTAAGTTACAGGGTCTACTGTTTCGAATACAGGAGCCTGGAAAGTATCAACCGGTGCTTCTTCTTTAACTTCAGCAGTTTCAATTGTTTCAGTAGCTTTAATAGTTGTAATATCAGGGATTTTATCGTCAGTAATACCAGGTAAAACGCCTGCTTCTGTAGGAATAATAACATCTTCTGCTACAGGAGTATTTTTAGCTTTTTTGTCTTTCTTTTGAAGTTTGCTGTTTGCCTTAGCTTCTTTTTTAGCAAGTTTCTTTTCTGCTTTGATTTCTTTTTTTGATTTCTTTTGCTCTTTTTCTGCTGCTTCGGCTGCAAGAATTTCTTCTTCGCTGAGGGAAGCATTGTAAGCAACTGCAAGAGTGTTGAATAATTTGATTTTTTCAACTGAACCTACAACAGGTAAGAAGAAAAGAATTGTTCTTAAAAGAAGAATGTATGAACCACCATGTTTTAATTGAATGCTATATTTAGGAGCAATTCTGTACATTCTTTCTGATTGTGAGTAGTTCCAGACAAAAGAGTAAATGCCGAAACTGAATATATCAAGAAGAAATACAAGTATGTAGTTTGCACTTTCTTTGTCATCATCTTCACACATTTTGTTAAGGTCCTCAGTCCAGTCAGACCAGAAGAAAAGACCATAAATGCCGAGTGTTACGATTTGCAAAAGCACATATTTTGCAATTTTTCTTTGTTTAATCATAGGTTAAGACCCCCATAAAAAGATTTGTTACTTAAAAGTATTAGATACCAAATAAAATAATACTATAATAACAAAAAAAAGTCAATAGTTATAATGCTTTTTAAACATTATAACTACTGACATTCAACAATATTTCTTATTATTTAGAAAAGAGTGAAAGCTCGTCCTTTTCTTGAGCTTCTTTGTGTTCTTTAAGACGCTTCTGGATTTTGTCAACAGGGTTAAGAAGAACGCTTACTGAACGGTCGTGGTTCAATGTGTCAATAATAAGTGAGCAATATTTACTCATATCAACTTCAAAGTACCATTTTCTTTCTAATAATTCTGGCATCCTGTAAACAAGGTTTGTCGTGAATACGCCATCAATAAGACCTTTTTCATAAGCTTCGTCAAAGTTCTCAAGACCGTTGCAGAAAAGACCAAAGCAAGTTGAAACGAAAATTCTGTTTGCTTTTAACTCTTTTAATTTTGTAGCAACTTCAATCATTGAGTCACCTGAAGAAATCATATCGTCAATAATAAGACAATCTTTACCTTCAACATTGTCGCCTAAAAATTCGTGAGCTAAAATAGGGTTTCTGCCGTCAACAATTCTTGAGTAGTCACGGCGTTTGTAGAACATACCGAGGTCAACACCTAAAACTGTTGAGTAGTAAATACATCTGCCCATACCACCTTCGTCAGGAGAGATAACCATAAGATTTTCTGGGTCGATTTTAATATCCTTAAAGTTCTTTGTTAATGCTTTAATCATCTGATATGTAGGAGCAACATCTTCAAAACCTTTAAGAGGAATTGCATTCTGAACTCTGGGGTCGTGAGCATCAAAAGTGATGATGTTTTCAACTTTCATATTGAGGCAGAGTTCCTGTAAAGCAAGAGCACAGTCGAGAGATTCACGGCTTGAGCGTTTGTGTTGTCTGCCTTCATAAAGCATAGGCATAATAACATTAACTCTTCTTGCTTTACCTTCAACAGCAGCAATAGCTCTTTTAAGATTTGCAAAGTGGTCGTCTGGTGAGTACGGAACTTCTTTACCGTACATTTTATAAGTAACACCGTGGTTGAAGCAGTCACAAATGATGTAAATGTCGTAACCTCTTACAGTTTCTTGAATAACACATTTACCTTCACCTGAACCGAAACGGTTAAAAGCAGTTTTAATAATATAACTTTCTCTCTGGTAGCCGTAGAAAGCTATAGTGCTTTTGTGTTCACTATCTCTTTCTTCACGCCAATTAGCAATATAACCGTCAATTTTCTGAGCGAGTTCCTCACAACCCGGAAGGGCAATAATTCCTAAAGGACCAACAGGAATTGTATTAAGTACACCAAATGCTTCTGACACGATATAAAACCTCCAAAATTTTCTCTTTTAAACACAGTGAGTGATTAATCACTACATCTAATATTCTACCTATAAATTGAAATCTTTTCAAGTGTGTTTTTAAAATTTCTATATTAGAATTTATCTAACAATAATCGACATATTTTGTAAGAAATTACAAAAATTCCTAAAAAGAAAAAAGACCGCTCGTAAAAACGGTCTTTTAGTTATAGTGAGAAATCTTCTTTTGAGAATGTATTGGTTAAAGAAATAACCTTAGGTTCTCTTTTGAGTGGATCGTATTTAAATTTTTTGCATTTTGAAAATGACTGCATAACAGCACCCTGTTTTTTGCAGATAACCGTATCTTTATTTGCAGTAACAGTACCATGTTCACAATATGCACATTGTGGGTCAATATCTTTTCTGAAAATGTTTTTCATTTCAAACACACTCACTCGAATTTAAGATGAGTACATATTAACACACTTTCTTGCGGTTATCAACCTGTAAAATGAAAAAGATGCACATAATTATTAAAATTACAGTTGCACCCATAGTGTAGGTAATGCCGAAAGCCGTAGTATTACCTGAATAAATAATTGCAGTTTCTTCTGATTTCGGGAAGATTTTAAGAAGTTCTGAAGCATAAAATGCACAAAGTGATGCATTTAAAATTCTTGATACCAGAAAATTTCTGAACTTAACTTTGCAACTGGAAAAATACGGTGAAACCTGACAGATTACAGAAAGTCCACCAAATCCCAGAATTGCAGAAATTACAGGTAGAGATGTATTCCCGGCACAAATTTTACAACCATTGGTTACTTCAAGAATTGCATTTAAAAAAAGTTGAACATTTACATTGAGATTAAAACTTTCTATAATGCCTGAAATACAAGCGAAAGTCAGTACCCAGGCAGAAATATTTATAATTGCATTTGAACCCGATGAAACAGAATTTATAAATGCGTAAGTTTTATCTTTGGTTGCGCTTTTTTGTGGTACAGGGTGAGTGTTATCGCTTAAAAAGCGACAAAGAACACCGAGCGTTAGTGCAGTTAAAATGTTTGAAAAATATAAAATTAACCCCGAATAATAATTACCGAGCATACTGACGCCTACTGCAGTTATTGTAAAAGCAGGACCGGAATTTACTGTAAAATACATAAGCCTTTCTGCTTCGTTTTGTGTAAGTCTTCCCGATTTATATAAATCGGTGGTGATTTTAGCACCAATGGGGTAACCACCAACAAGTCCCATAAGTACAGGAATAAATCCATCAGGACTTATTTTAAATAGCAGAAAAGTTACTTTACCGAAAAACTTTGAAAGAATTTTAAATGATTCGGCGGAGGCTATGTAAGATGCAATGACAAGAAAAGGAAACAATGACGGAATAACAGTAGAGAGTAAAAGATTAATGCCATTTTTTATTCCGTCACTGGCATTTTTCGGATTTAAAAGAATAAATGTTATCAAAAGCAGAGTGCATAATATTTTCGGTAGATGTGAAACTACTTTTTTAAAATGATTTTTCAGAATAATCACCACGCAATATATGGGAATTTAATATATTTTATGAGTGAACAGCATAGAAATATAACAAAAAAGTCCTGGAAGGTGCAGTTATGAAATTAAAGCCGACAAAAGAAGATATTGTAAAAGGGAATATTGAACTTTATGGAAATAAGCAAATAATTGTTGATGGTTGTAAAGGTGTTATAGATTATAATGAAGATTTTTTGAAACTTGATTTGGGTAAAATAATATTGAAAGTAACCGGGCGTAATCTTGTTATTGATTCATACATTTATGAACAGGTAGATTTAAAAGGCGAAATTGTTTCAGTTGAGTTTATGAATTAGGTGATTTATTATGATAATAAACTTTTTAAGACTTATTTTCGGGTTTGTAGAGTTTGAAGCAAAAGGTGGTTTTCCTGAAAGGTTTTTAAATCTTTGTACAGTCAATGGTATCACGCTGTGGCAAGTGCAGAATGACGGTGTAAAGGTCAAAGCCTGTACACCTATAAAAGCATATAAGAATATAAAAAAATCTGCAAGAAATTCAGGCATGAAAGTTAAAATTATAAGAAAACGCGGACTTCCGTTTTTTATAAAAAACAATCGTGTAAGGGCAGGTGTGATTGTAGGACTTTTACTTGTTATATGTTCTCTTGCTTTGTCAACTTGTATGCTCTGGAATATAGAAGTTACAGGTAATGAAAAAATCAAAAGTGAAGTTTTAATGGAAAGTCTTAACAATAATGGTGTGAAAATAGGTGCCTTTAAATCAAAACTGGACACAATAGCAATACAGAACAAATTGCTCGATGAATATAAAGAATTGTCGTGGGTATCTATAAATATTTTTGGAACAAAAGCAGTCTTAGAAGTAAAAGAAAACAGTGAAAAACCAGAAATGGCAGATGATACAACCCCAATGAATATTGTTGCAAAAAAAGATGGTCAGATTGTACTTGTTGAAGGTCATAAAGGTGCTAACGTAGTAAAAGAGGGTGATGTTGTAGTAAAAGGTGATTTGCTTATTTCAGGTGTAACTATAAATGCTGATGGCAGTGAAAAAACAGTTTGTGCTACTGGTAAAGTCTTCGCAAAAACACTTACAAATGTGTATGGCGAATGCGAAACAAAGAAAAAAGGAAATGTTTTAAAATCTTTGGGAAATAAATACTATTTGTATGCGTTAGGTGGCGAAATACCGATGTTTTTAAAGTGTAAAGGTGAAAAACTTTACAAGGGTGAAAACTTGTTGAAAAGCACTTCGGGAGAACTTCCTTTTGGTATAAAATGGGAGTGTCTTGGTGAATTTCAGGAAAGCGAAATAAATTTTACTGAAAATCAGTCAGGACTATTGGCACTTTTTAACTGTGTAAAAGGGAAACGCGAAAAATTTAAAGTTGAATGTGAAATTCTGCAAATCAGCTATAATAAAGAACTTAAAGATGGTAAAGTATTGGTGAAATGTAAAGTGAGTGCAAAAGAAAATATTGCAGAAGAAAAAGAGATTTTTGTAGAATAAAACTAATACCTTTTCACAAAAATTTTTGAAAATTTTAGTAGACATTTACAAAAAATGTGCTATAATGATAATTGTGCAATTATGGTATTATATAAAATTGGAGTAAAAAATGTTTGAACAGATTATAAATGTTGATAGAATGGAACAGGCGGTAAGTCTTTTTGGTAGTTTTGATGAAAATATCACACTTATTGAAAAGACTTTCTCTGTTAAAATTCATAGCCGTGGTTCAGATATAAAAGTCACAGGCGAAGCAGAAGATGTCTCGAAAGGTGTTAAAGCAATAAATGGTCTTTTGATGCTCATTAACCGTGGTGAAGCACTTAACGAACAAAATGTGCGTTATGTAATTTCACTTGTCGGTGATGGTAATGAGGACAAGCTCTCAACTATGTCAAATGACTGCATCTGCATAACAAGTAAAGGTAAACCAATTAAACCTAAAACTTTAGGGCAGAAAAAATATGTCGAATCAATAAAAGGGAATACTATCGTGTTAGGTGTAGGCCCTGCGGGTACGGGTAAAACTTATTTGGCAGTTGCTATGGCTGTTAATGCGTTCAGAGCAAAAGAGGTAAACAGAATTGTTTTAACAAGACCTGCTGTTGAAGCAGGTGAAAAGTTAGGATTTTTACCAGGTGACTTACAAAGCAAGGTAGACCCTTATTTGAGACCGCTTTACGATGCTCTTTTTGATATGCTCGGAGCAGAGAATTTCCAGAAATATCAAGAAAGAGGCAATATAGAGGTTGCGCCACTCGCTTATATGCGTGGCAGAACGCTTGATGACAGTTTCATAATTTTAGACGAAGCACAGAACACAACACCCGAGCAGATGAAAATGTTTTTAACAAGAATGGGTTTTAATTCCAAAGTTGTTGTAACCGGTGATGTGACACAGATTGACTTACCTGACGGTAAGCGTTCAGGTCTTGTAGAAGCTACAAAGGTTTTAAAAAATATTGAACAGATTGATATTGTACGATTTTCTGAAAAAGATGTTGTTCGTCATAAATTAGTTCAGGATATTATAAAAGCTTACGAAAAATATGAGGAGGCAAAGAAGAGAAATGACAAAGGTAATCATCACAAATGAACAGAAAGAAGTCAAAATTCCAACAGGTGTAAGACTTTTAGTCAGAAGATGCTGTAACGCAGTTCTTCTTTATGAAGAGTTTAAAGAATCTGCAGAAGTAAGCGTAACTTTCGTTGATGACGAAAGAATACATAGTCTTAATAAAGAATACCGCGATGTAGATAGTAGCACAGATGTTTTATCGTTCCCTTTAGGCGAAAATGGTGTTTACGATAAAAATAATGATACCGGTGCTTTGCTTCTTGGTGATATTGTAATTTCAATACCAACCGCAGTCCGTCAGGCAAAAACTTACGGACACTCTCTGCAGAGAGAAATCGGATTTTTAACAGTACACTCTATGCTCCATTTATTAGGTTATGACCATGTAAATGGTGGTATGGAAGAAGTTCGTATGCGTGAAAAAGAAGAAAGAGTGCTTACAGAACTCGGTTTGAAACGCAACAATTCTTATTATATGGATGAGAATGAGGAATAATTTTTTATGAACGATATAAAAAATCTTGTAAAGAGTTTCCAGTATGCCATAAAAGGAATTTGGTGGGTTCTTTGTCACGAAAGAAATTTCAGAATTCATATCACTTGTATGTGTTATATGTTTTACTACTTGTTAAGATATGATTTCTTTGTGATTTCAAAAACTGAATTTTGCATTTTGTTATTGTCGTGTGCTCTGGTTATAGGAGGCGAACTTATAAACACAGGTATTGAAAAAGCAGATGATACTGCTTCAAAAGAGCGTAAGTTAACAATTGAAATTTCAAAAGATGCAGCCGCCGGTGCAGTTTTAATATTTGCTGTGTTTTCAGTTCTTATAGGAATAGTAATAATGTTCCAGAAAGAAGCATTTGTGCAGTTATTTAACCACTATGTAACAGAGCCAATATATATTTTATATCTTGTTTTGAGTTTAATTGTGGCTTTGTTGTTTATATTTAAATTTGATAAATTAGTAAAGGTAAAGAAAAAATAATGGGTAACAGAAAAACTTCGTTTATTGCCATTGTCGGCAGACCAAATGTTGGTAAATCTTCAATTTTAAACAGATTATTAGGTCAGAAAATTGCAATAGTTTCATCAAGACCACAGACAACAAGAACAAAAATTATGGGTGTTTTAACTGAAAATGATATTCAGTTAGTTTTCACCGATACACCGGGTTTTCACAAACCTAAAACAAAACTAGGCGAAAAAATGATTAAGTCTGTAGATGATGCAATTTCAGGTGTTGATTCCTGCCTTTTTGTTACTGAAAGCAAAGGCGAAATAAGACCTACAGAAATTGAACTTTTAGAAAGATTAAAAAAAGAAAAAATCCCTGTAATACTCGCAATAAATAAAATAGATATGATTTCTAAAAAAGAAGAGCTTATGGAAAGAATACTTGAACTTTCAAAACTCTGCGATTTTACAGCGGTTGTTCCGGTATCTGCACAAAATGGCGACGGATTAGAAGAGTTAAAAGAAGAACTCAACAAATTAGCGGTCGAATCAGAATTTTTCTTTCCAGAAGATACTTTAACAGACCAACCCGAGCGCGTTTTAGCGTCAGAAATGATAAGAGAAAAATTGCTTTACAGATTAAATGAAGAAATTCCACACGGTATTGCAGTTTCAATAGAAAGTATGAAAGAACGCGAAACAGGCGATATTATGGATATAGAAGCAGTAATTTACTGTGAAAGAGACAGCCACAAAGGTATAATTATCGGTAAAGGTGGCTCAATGCTTAAAGCAGTTTCTACAAGTGCAAGAAAAGATTTAGAAGAGTTTTTTGATTGCAAAGTAAATCTTCAGTGCTGGGTAAAAGTTAAAGAAGGTTGGCGTAACAGAGAAGGTTTAATACACAACTTCGGGCTTGACCAGTAAAAAATACCAAAACATAAAAGCACATAAAAATATATCGGATGAATAAACTATTATCAAAGCTTTTTGAAGGGATATGTTTTTATGGAAAGTAAAATGCTTTGGGATAAATTTGCAAGAAATGGCAAAGTATCTGACTATCTCGAGTACCGTAAATATATAAATGGTCTGGAGGCAGAAGTGTCAGTAATTGATGACTGTATGGAGTTGACTGAAATTGACAAAAATCAGCGCTTCGGGGTTAGTAATAAGGGAACAGAGCGTAGGTGAATATGACCGTTTAATAACTGTTCTCACAGCAAAAAATGGCTTAGTTAAGGCATTTTGCAGAGGTGCTAAAAAAGCGAGTAGTAAAAAACTCTCGGCAACAGCACTTCTTACATATTCCGAATTTACATTTACTAAAACAAAAGACGCGTTTTCAGTTCAGGAAGCAGAAGTTAAAGAAGTGTTTTTTGAACTCCGTAATGATGTAATTAAAATGGCTCTGGCGCAATATTTGTGTGAGTTAGCCTATGAATTTTGTGAAGAAGATTACGAGTCGGAGGAAATTCTCCGACTTTTTCTCAATTCTTTGTATCTTTTGAAAACAGATAAAAAAACACCGTCTTTTATAAAAGCGGTTACAGAATTCAGACTTATGACACTTTCAGGCTATATGCCACAACTTATAGGTTGTGATAGGTGTGGTGAATATGAAACTTCGGTTATGGGATTTGAAAAAGAAAGCGGTAAAATTTATTGTGAGAATTGTGCACCGCAATCAGTTTTAAAAGTACCGTCATCAGTAATAAAAGCAATGCGGTTTGTAGCACTTTCAGATTTTGAGAAAATTTTTTCATTCACAGTTTCAGATGACAATATTAAAATTTTTGAAAATCTCACAGAAGATTACCTTCTTAATAAAACACAACGAAAATTTAAAACCCTAGATTTTTATAATGTAATAAAGGATTAAACAGATGAACGAAATGAACAGACATTTAAAGGCTATTGAATTAGATAAAGTGCTTTCTATGCTGGCAGAAAGAGCGTGTAACGATGACGCAAAAGAAGCCATTTTAAATTTGCGACCTGAAAGTAATTTGCAACTTGTAGCCGATTTGTTAAATAAGACCGAAGATGCTTACATATTGCTAGCAAAATTCGGCGGTCCGTCTTTTGGCGGACTGAAAAATGTAAGTAATGCTCTTGCCCGTGCTAAAGCAGGGGCTATGCTCACTATGAAAGAATTGCTTGATATAGGTAGCACAGTAAGAGCAGTAAGAAATTTACGCGATTGGCGTGACGGTAGCGGACAAGACCCGTTGAGTATAGATATTTATTTTTCTTCACTTATGCCAAATAAATTTTTGGAAGAAAAAATATTTTCTGCAATTTTAAGTGAGGATGAAATGAGTGACAACGCGTCACCGGAACTCAGTAATATAAGAAGAAAAATAAAAAATCAGGAAAATGCGGTAAGAGAGAAGTTAGAGAAAATCATCCGCTCACAAAATTTAAAGAATGTTTTACAGGATGCAATTATCACCCAACGAAACGGACGATATGTAGTACCTGTTAAAAGTGAACACAGAGCGACAGTTTCAGGTCTTGTTCACGACACATCTTCAACTGGTGCAACAGTTTTTGTTGAGCCGTCTGGAGTAGTTGAAGCAAATAACGAAATCCGCGTTTTAAAGGGTAAGGAAACACAGGAGATTGAAAGAATTCTTTATGAACTTTCTTCACTTGCAGGTAGTTTCTTTGATGAAATTAAAGGTAGTTACGAGTGTGCAATTGAAATAAATGTTATTTTCAGTAAAGCACAATTAGCCTATAAAATGAATGCCACAATGCCGAAACTCAACGCAAAAGGTGTTATAAATTTAAATAAGGCAAGGCATCCGTTAATTGACCCGAAAAGCGTAGTTGCTACTGATATTCGTTTAGGTAAAGAGTTTGATACGCTTGTTATTACAGGCCCTAATACCGGCGGTAAAACTGTTGCGATTAAGACTTTAGGTCTTTTGTCAGCTATGGCAATGTGCGGTCTTATGCTCCCTTGCGGTGATGAAAGCGAAATTTCTGTATTCAATGAAATTTTAGCGGATATTGGTGACGAGCAAAGTATTGAACAGTCACTTTCAACTTTTTCATCTCATATGGTGAATATTGTAAATATCTTAAAAACTGCAAATGAAAATTCACTCGTTTTAATAGACGAACTTGGTGCAGGTACTGACCCTGTTGAAGGTGCGGCACTTGCTATGGCAATTTTAGAGCAGTTGCATTTACAGGGTGCAAAAATTGCCGCAACAACTCACTACGCAGAGTTAAAAGCCTATGCTTTAGAAACTGATAGAGTTGAAAATGGTTCCTGTGAATTTGATGTTAATTCATTAAGACCTACTTACCGTCTTTTAATTGGTATTCCAGGTCGCTCAAACGCTTTTGCAATTTCTGAAAGATTAGGTATAGCAAGTAATATTATAGAAAGAGCAAAAGATTTAGTTTCTTCTGAAAGTGTTCGTTTTGAGAATGTTGTTGATAGACTTGAAGAAAGTCGTCTTGAAATGGAAAAGGAGAAGAAAGAAGCTGAAAGAATTAAAGCGTTAGCAGATGAAGAACGCGAAAAGGCAAAGGCAATTCTTAATGAAGCACAACAAAGAAGAGATAAAGAAATTGAAAACGCAAAAGGCGAGTCTTTGAGAATTGTTGAACAGGCAAGACGAGAAGCTAATTCTCTTTTGGCAGAAATAGAAAAACTTAAAAAAGAAACTAAATCCACAAAAGATGCTGCAGAACTTTTAAGAAAAGCGCGTTCAACAGTGAACAGTCACCTTAATGCAATTGATAATGCAGTGAATCCTGTTCTCTCAGATATTGACGATGATGAAAACTATGTTTTACCACGAGAATTAGAAATTGGTGATGATGTTTTCTGTAAGACAATAGGCAAAAATGCAGTAGTTACTGCACTTAAAGATAAAAAGGGTAATATAGAAATCGCAGCTGGTATGTTGAAAATGCGTGTCAGCGAAAATTCTTTAAAACTTTTAGAAAAGAAAAAAGAAAAACCAAAAAGTACCACCAGAAAAAATTCCATTGAAAGCAGAGCAAGTAAAGAAATTAATAATCGTTGCGATTTACGAGGTCTTATGGTTGACGAAGCACTTTTAGTTCTAGACAGGTTTATAGACGATATAATTATGTCGGGGCTTAACGAGTGTACCATAATTCACGGTAAAGGCACAGGTGCTCTGAGAACTGCCGTTACTAAATTCTTAAAATCAGACCCAAGAGTCCGTTTCTCTCGCCTTGGCACCTTCGGTGAGGGTGAGAATGGGGTGACTATTGCGGAAATAAAGTAGTTGTTGTTAGGGATTAGGAAGCAGGAAACAGGAAGCAGGAAACAGGAAGCAGGAAACAGGAAACAGGAAGCAGGAAACAGGAAACAGGAAACAGTTCTTCATTATTGCTGATAGAAAACATTGAAACGATTGTTACAATGAGTTGTCATTTAAAGTAAAAAGTGTCAAAAATAATAAGTTATTTTTAACTTGTTTGGGTAATTTAGAAGAATGGCATTGTTTTTAATAACGAGTTAAAGTGGTTCTGTTTCCTGTTTTCTGCTTCCTGTTTCCTAAAAAATAAAAATTTTTTCAAAAAACCCTTTACAAATGGAAAATAATGTGCTACTATACTGATAGAGAAAGTTACGGAATATTCCCACTTTCTTTAAAAGGGGAAGGACCCCGTATTCAGAGTGTGTTTGGCTTTGCCTTACATATAATGAAAACAAACAATATTTTTATTCAGAAAAGGAGTTGTTCGTAAATGTTTAAATTTATGAAGAGCAAAAAAGGTTTCTCACTTGTAGAACTTATGATCGTTGTTGTTATCATGGCTATCCTCGTTGCAGTTGCTGTGCCGATTTATAACGCAGTTACAGCTAACGCAAGAACAAAGAC
>CALAEU010000106.1 GCA_937891215.1 uncultured Clostridia bacterium | reverse complement strand
GTCATGTAAAAAATCTTTAGATATTTACCTTTATCATTTGGTGTTTCATGTAATTCCATTGCTTCATATAATACTTGATTAAGCACACCTGTAGTAACTCTACGATGTCTATTTTCATAAATTTTATCTATCACTTTATTTTCTTTAATTTTATCTATTGCTTCTATTAAGGTATCTTTAAAACCTGGTTTTTCTTTTGCATATGGATTCATAGAAGCAATAAGTTTATCGGATAAAGAGTCAGAAGATATATTGTTGTTAAAAGCCAGATACAATGTTTTCAACAAGTTTCTTTGAGCAACTTGATTTGATGGTAAAATATCCAGCATATCGAAAATTGGTAAATATTTAAATCTAGAAATTTCAGAATTCAAATACCAAGAAACGTCAACACTCATTAACCCCTCACCGTCAAAGCGATTTAATTCCACCTTTGCATCCTTTGTCTCACCTATCCATTTTTTATATACTTCTGTATTTTTCTTGTCATCTGATTTTGTTTTATCAATTTTAGCAGTTAAAATATTAAATTTTTTATTTTTCCTTTTAATTTTCACAGGAGACTCATCATCATCAATTACAACAACAGTTTTTTCGTTCAACTCAAAAATGTTTTTCTGTGGTTCAATTCTGGTAGCGGCAGTTAAGTATAAACCTCTGTAAGCATAAAGTTTGTTTAATGCTGCTTGTTTCATTTCTATATCCAACATTATTCTGTTGTTCATCTTTTTTTTATATTTAAAATCTAAAAAAGACATACGGGAATTCCTCGCCATACTATTTGATTTGTCAAATGGTATAAGGCGAGTAAATTTTTCTTGTCCATAAAATTTAATATGTAATCCTCTATTTTCATTTTTCTTTTTTGGTTGCTCAAAAAAATAATATTTTACTACATCTTTCATTTTTGAACTTCCTGATTGTGAAAATAAATTCTCAAAATCGACAAAAACAAGATGTTCAGATAAAATATTATCATCTGTTTTTTTGCTTTTATCATCACCAATAATACTTTGTTCCAATTGATGAAAAAATGCACTTTCTGGAAAAAGTGCAAAACTCTTTACGACAGAGTCATATACAGACTTATTATTTAAATCCAATTCGATTTTTTCAGGTAACTCTTTTTTTGAAGAATAGCAATTCTTAATTATCTCTGTTGCTGATAATGTATAAATGTAATAGGCTTTTTGCATTGTCAAAATCCCCTTATATAAGATAATTCAATAATACTCGAAAAATGTAAAAAAGTCAACTAAAATGTAAAAAATAGAATTTTTTGTTGACAATCAAATTATTTTATGCTATTCTCTTTTTGGCACAGGAGTTTTGGTTGTGTGTTATAAGTGGAATAGAACGGGAGTTTACTCACCATTTTGTTTTTGTAAGTAGTTTGACGCTGATCTTTGATTGGTATCTTCGAAAAGGCATAACATTTATAATAGCAATGACTATGAAATGTGCGTATGCGTACGAAAACTCGCTATATGCGGGTTTTCTTTGTTTTACATAAAATACAAGCCATCTTTCGGTTATTGAAAGATGGCTTGTGTTTATTTAAACTCTACCTCATCGGCCTTTTGTTTATAAAACAGAGTTTTTTCTTTTTGACCGTGTTTTTTGTAAAAAGAAACCAAAAATCTATAAACTTCAATTAATAAATTATCATATATATTAGGGTTTTCACTTGTTATTTTTTCGCATTTACCTACCACATAACAACAATATTCTTCTATTTTTTCCTGTTTATTCCAACGAGAAAAAAACAAATCTAAAGTATAGCACAACCCAACTAATTTTGATAAATAATAAAATGGATTTTCTTCAAAAAACTCTTCGTACTTTTCAACTATTTTAAAATAATACTCCTCTGCTTTTTCTTGTGTACACAAACTATAATATTTACCTAACAATTCGTAATTTTTGATCAACAAACCGATGTATTGTTGAGGAGATTTTTTCACCATTTCTTCGTTTAACATAATTGCTTTTGTATAAATATTTTCACCTTTTTCTTTTTTATGACAAGCAATATAATATCCACCCAACTTGAAATAACTTTCAATCAAAAGAATTTTATCATCCCTTAAATTTTCATTCGCCCATTCTTGACTTTTCTCAACCATTTTCAAGTACCATTCTTCTGCTTTCTCCCTTTGATTTTGATAAAAATAAAAATTCGCTAAATAAAGATAACTATTAATTAACAGATTCCCGAACCGTTCAGCATCTTTTTCAACTAACAATTCGCTTAATTCAATTACTTTTAAATAATATTGTATCGATTGTTCTGGTTTTAAAAGTCTATAAAACCGCCCTAATTGTTTATAGTTATCTATTTTAAGAAGAACTAATTTTTCCGAATTCGAGTCTCCTAAACCATTAAAAATTTCATTAGCCTTTAAATATAATTCTTCGGCCTTTACATACTTATCATAATTCTTTTGCAACTCTAAAAATTTAGCATACTCAAGGATAACGCCGACCTCCTCAAGATTCTCTATAACTTCCGGAACAATTTCTTCGTAGCACTTTTCTATTTCATCACTATATTTAGTCGAAAGTCCTTGCAACATAGAAAGCATATCTATTTTTTGTTTTATTTCTCTTATAAAGATTCTTGCTTCTCTTTTTTGTTCAGCTATTCTTATTGTTTTTTTGCGTTGATACTCACTTTTTATTTCATCAAAATCAAGAATATCATTCGCCTCTTTATATTTACCTTGCTCAAAAAGTCTATACGCTTCTTTTTGACGAATAGTTATTTCGCCATAAACCTCATCTTGACACATACGAAGCGACAGATTAAAAATATTTTTTTGTAATTCTTCTATATCAGTAATTAAGTTTTTTCTTTTTGTTACCACCTCTGAATATTGTTTTAGAAAATCCTCATCATTTCTTCCACTTGAATAATCAGAAAACATAACACTATATTGTTTTTCAATAGATGATAAATCTTCCTTCATTTTATTTAAATAATTATTATTAGCAAACTCTGAGACATTATCTATTTGAATGCCTCTAACTTCCTTACCATTTACAAAACATCTACCCTCACTTATTTCAATTGGTAAAAAGTCCATTTCCTGAATTTTTAAGTTAAGTAAAATCCTCAATTTTATTGTATCAATATCATCAAATGTACCATGATAATGAGAAAACTCATTATCAATCTTATTCATAAAATCAATAACTTCCTGTTCAACTGTTACTCCTTCAGGAATATTTTTGAAATATATATAAATTTTCGGTTTCCCATTCCCTTTAAATGCTTCATACGCAACTTCAAATTCTTCTTTTGTAAATTCACCTATTTTAGTAAAGAAAATGAAAAAGCACATTTCACTACCTTTAATCAATTCATTATATACATCCTGCTTTCTCGTTTTTGACATTGCTGGATCAATATTTTCACAACGATATGGACGAATCTTTATATTATATGTATCCTCAAAATCATCACTTATACTGCGAATAAACAATTCAAGTTTATCTCTTTCAATTGCAAATTCTGTTATTGATGAAGCCAAAAAAATTCTGATTTCCTTTTTCATTCATATCACCCTTGGTTTTTTCTTAATTATACAATAATTTTTCTTTTTTGCAAACACACTTTTATAGTTTGATACTTTATGGATAATACGTAACACCTTTTTTGTGCTTTATGGATATTACATAGCACCTTTTTATCCAAATTTGAAACCAGGAGGTGAAAAACATGATTGAATGCAGAGATTGTGCATACTGCGAACAAGAACGCTATGACGGTTCTAATCGCAGTGATTTCCGTGTAGGCGATGACTATCTTTACTACTGTCACAAACACGGATGCCGCGTTAATGAAACTGGTACTTGCAAAGACGCAAAATAATTCACACACCAAACAAGGGCAGTAGAGCTAAAACTCTTACTGCCCTAAAAATTTAAAAGGAGAATGAAAATGAAATATCAAATTACCGCACCATTAAATAATTATATATTAAAATGCTACGACTTATCTAAAAATGAACTTTCTAAAAACATGCAATATCCTGCAATATTACTAACCTCTACTGATGACACACTTCTTTCGCAAGCTGTATATGAATTAGCTGACCGTATTACAAGTTTAAATGTTATAAAGCAATCTGGATTAACTAATTGCGTTAACATTAAAGTCGAATACACACAAGACTTTAAAAAAGAATTTCAAAGAATGATTCATACACTTAATACAAATGCCAAATACACAAATTCATACCAGGGAATAGTAGCAATTGACCTTTCCGACTGGGTTTCTGACATTGAAACAGATGAATTCGTAGCACTCTTATCATATTTAAAGGATACATCAAAAAACAGAATTTATATTTTTTACTCTACAAAAAAAGAGGTAAAACATTTATCGTCAGCATTAAGGAACTATTTTTCAATTGATACACATGAATTAAAAATGGAAAAAGTAAAACAAAAGTACTATTACACAATAACATTTTTGGAAGATGAGTACGGAATAAAAATCGACGAATCTTCACAAAACAAACTTTATGATACAATCGTGGCAATGGCTGATTCTGACAATTCTACTTCTTTACAGTCACTCAATTCGTTTTGTAGAGAGATTGCATGTAATGCCTTAATTAATAACAATAAAGTTGAACTTCCTGAACTTAAAAACAAAATAAAAGCATTATTACTTTTTTATGGTGTTTACGATATAAATACAATGCTAACTTCTAAATTTCCTAATATTAGGACATATGGAAAAGCTTGTTTGAATGGAAAAGCGAAGGATATTCAAGAAAACGATAAATATTCTCCAATAAATTATGTTGATGATAAATTTCCTCCTTGTTTTCTTGCAAGCGGTGAAATTGATAAGTTGCATAAATCGCAAAGTTTAGTTATGGCACAAAAATTAAAAGAAAATAATGTTTTAACAAAAACTTTATTTTTCAAAAAGAACGAATTAAGAGCAATGCATGCATATATGATATTTGATGGGCTTGCTACTAATGTGAAAACATTAAAATCTGTAAAAAATTTTCTTGATGAGGTTATATCATGATTATATCTTTATAGAAGATCAGGGAAATAATCGATATTATTTTATATACTATATAAACTGCCATTAGTTTTATCCCCGGTACAGCAGCAAGACAAAATGAAACTATTACAGAAGATGCTGCAACAGCAACTCCTATTACTCTGGATGACAATGGCATGGCTACAATTACCGCAGAAGAA
>CALAEU010000105.1 GCA_937891215.1 uncultured Clostridia bacterium | reverse complement strand
TTATAATCTTCATTGCCGCGAATCATATTCTCACACGGGCTTATATTTCCATAATATAATTTTTCTATTGTTTTCATTCTTACACTCCTTTCTTTTTTTAATCCATTATAAATCTATTTTGAAAAATGTGTGATTGTGATTGTTTTCACTTTGAAGATATTCACAATATTTTGCAACACCATACAAACCTTATTCTATTATAATTAATCTCCAAAAATAATAACTATCAGTTGTTGTAGATAACCATTGGTTTGTTCATAAAACCTAACAAACAATCTATACTAACAGTGATAGTAGCAAACTAAGGGGGTTAGTATTATGCTTTCTGGCTCAATAGGTACACAAATACGTGAATATCGTTTAAAGAAAAATTTACGCCAAGAAGATTTAGCTGAAAAAGTCAATTTAAGTCCTAATTATATCGGAATGATAGAACGCGATGAGAAAATTCCTTCTCTTGAGAAATTTATTGATATACTTAATGTTTTAGATGCTTCTGCTGATATTGTTTTATCAAGTGTATTAAATAATGGATATAAAACAAAAAATTCTGTTTTAGACGAAAAATTATCAAAACTAACTGAAACAGAAAGAAACAAAATATATGATGTAATTGATACATTACTTAAAAACAGTTAAACAAATTCATCTTTTGAATTTGTTTTTTTATTTCTAAAAAATACTTTAATTTTACAAACATTTCTGTTATACTAACTATTAGTTATAGTAAGTGACTTATAGTGAGAAAGGAATGTGCTTATTTTGGGAAAACTTATAAAGAAAATTGCAACAGAAAATAATATTTCAGAAGAAATAGTAGAAAAGAGTATTGAAAAAATAATAACTTCTTATATGAATAGGTTTGCTAATGATAAATATACTTTATGGAAACCTGTATTTGGCGAAGAAAGACCATCTGCTGAAGAATTCTTAGAAAAAATGGATGATTTAGTAATTAAAAATTAAACTTCTTCACTCTCAAAACTAAAACAGGAAACAGCAGTAATTACCACTGTTTCCTGTTTCCTATTTCCTGTTTCCTATAATTATTTTATAACGCCTTTTTGTAAAATAATGTTGGCATATAACGCAGATTCGCTTGTTGCTATAATTGCATACGCTTTTTTTGCTTCATCATAGAACTCGAAACGCTCGAATTGTCCCATTTTTGTTTCGCCATTGTTTTTGTTTATAATATCCTGATACTCAGCCCAGATTGTAGGAGTTGGGTCGCCTTTTGTTGTTGCCATAAGCATAGCAGGAGTTTCAACATAAGAATCAAGTGGCATAAGTTTTAAAATTGCATCTAAAAGTTCTGGTACATTGTGACCATCGCAACGAACAAGTCTTTGTGCGTTAGATGCTGCCGGGAAGTTACCATCACCAATAACAATTGTATCACCGTGACCCATTTCGTCTAAGATTTTTAAAAGTTCTGGTGAAATAATATTTGGAATACCTTTTAACATAATAAATACCGCCTTTTTATAAATTATTTTTTAATTTGTCTTATATCTGTACCAATGAAGTTAACTACTTCAAAGGAATTGAGCCTTGAAACAACTCGCTGACCATATCTTTCTTCAAGTTCATCTATTGAAAGATTTGAACTTATAATCATCGGTTTACCATTAAGTATTGCGTTGTTTATAATCTGATAAACTGCAGTTTCTGAAAATGCTGTTTTAAACTCTGTACCTAAATCGTCAATTATAAGTAAATCTGCATTTTCAATTTCTTCTTCAATATCACCATTACTTCTGCCGAAGCGTTCTTTTTCCATTTGTTTAATGATATTGTCAGCAGAACCATAAAATACGCTGTATCCTTTTTCGGTAACTTTATTCATAACCGCAAGAGAAAGATGTGTTTTGCCAAGTCCCGTAGCACCTGTAAAAAAGAAACTGTTAGCACCTGGTTTAAAATTCTCTGCGTAAGATTTTAGAAAATCGAAAGATGCTTCCATATATTCTCTTGGTGAATAATCTAAAAATATATTTTCTTCAGGATTACTATATTTTTCTGTACTATAATATTTTAAATCGAAAGTGTCAAAAGTGCTTACTGCAAGAATTGAACTGCAGGAATATTCACTCATTGAAATTTTCTTGAGAATTTCTAAGTGGCAACTACAAAGTTTACCATTTAAAATACCTGAATCGTTACAGAGTTTACAGGAATACTGTGGTTCTAAATAATCTTCAGGGTATCCGTTTTTTGTAAGAAGTTCTGCCTTTTCTTTTTGTGCATTAAGATTTTTTTCTGAGAGACCTTTTACATCTACTGCTTTACCACTGCTGATACCTTTAATTACTTCGAGTGCTGCATTTCTTATAATATTTTCAATTTCAAGAAGTTCGGGGTGCTTGTTTAAAATCTGTTTGCGCCGCATTTCTGCAAGTTGTTCTGCATTGTCGCGTCTTTTTTTAAGTTCTGCTTCTGCTTTTATGTAAACATCTTCGCTGAATTTCATACATTAGCACTCTCCTTTTCTTTATTTTTCATTCTTTCTAAAATACTGTTTCTGCCGATGTTATTTACATCGTAAGATTTTTCTACTTTAGAAGTAATTGTCTTTTTCTTTTTCATCTCTGCACTCTGAATATCATATATACTCATTGAGTGATATTTTTTAAGAAGTTTATTTGCTTCAGGAAGGCTTCTGCCTTTTTCTTTTAAAGCATATAAAATCATCTCAGTTGAAAAACCCCAATTAACAGACCAATCTCTTAAAAACTTTGCAGTTTTCGGGGTTGGTTTTTTTGTATCAATTTCTAAAAATGCTTTTATTTCTATAAATGTTTTCTGTATTTTATCAAGTGCCGCTATTTCTACTACCGCCGCTTCAAGAGTATCAATACCGTTTTTTACCCATTCTTCTGCGCGTTTTTTTATTGCCATTGAAGACAGATTGCCTTCATTTTGCTGGTAACTGAGAAGTGTTATAATCAAATCAGTTGAAAAACCAAAATAATCGTAAATCATAACAAGAAGTGACTGCGTATCATACCCGAAAGTACCGACTATTTTCTGTGCTTCTCTGAAAAGAATTGTTATATTTTCATCCTGTGAAATTCTTAAAGCAATTTCTTTTTGAGTTGGTTTTTTTACGGGAAGACTTTTAACAACTATTTTTGTTTTTTCCGTTTCTTCTGTATAAGAAATTTCTGCTATTTTCTTTGCATTTGCAGTTGCTTTGCTTGCTTCTTCTTCATTTTTTTCGCCATCATCGAAAATAACATCGTTTTCTTTCCAGTATTCAATACAATCTTTTACATCATTGGGGGTAAGTCCTGTGCAGATACTTATTTGCTTTTCATCAATAGCACCATTAGGATTTCTTAAAATAAAGAGCAAAACTTTAAAACTTGCCGAAGGGGCAAGTTTTAAATATTTGTCTATTAAATCTGTCGGCACAACTGTTGCACCATTTGAAAAATCTGATTTTATCTTTAACATTTATAAAATCTACTATTG
>CALAEU010000104.1 GCA_937891215.1 uncultured Clostridia bacterium | reverse complement strand
TACTGTAAAAGCAGTAAATGGTAAAACTGCGAGTACTTATGCTGCAAGTGGTAATGTGAAACGCTGATTCTTGCTTAGGAAACAGGAAGCAGGAAATAGAAATCAGATTAAAACAACTACATTCTATCATTTAAAGATAATTCTAAATGATAGAATGTAGTTTCTTTTACAATATTATAATTGCCAACGAAGTTCTGAAATTTTAAATTTTTAATTCTTAATTTTTAATTACAATTGTGAATTGTGTATAAAAAAACAACCACCCTATTGGGTGGTTGCTTTTATTAGTGTCGGCATCGCCCTATCTTCCCGAGCAGCTTCCCGCTAAGTATTTTCGGCACTGTTGAGCTTAACTACCGTGTTCGGAATGGGAACGGGTGGACCCTCAACGCCATCAACACCGACTACAGAGAACTTTGATATCCTCTGAAACAGTGTTTGTATTATATCACAATAAAAACAAAAGTCAACCCCTTTTTTACAAAAAAACTCAAAATTTTTTCGTTTTTATTTAAAAATGTGAAATTGTTCAAAAAAATTAAAATTATTTTGAGAAAGATGTTGATTATTTACAAAAAATATTGCATAATAGTATTTGTGGTAAATTCTATTTATTGGAGAGATAGGAATGGAAAAGAAATATGCTATTGCTTATGATATAGGCACAACAGGTGTTAAAACATGTATTTTTGAATTAGCAGAGAATTTGAAATTAGTTGCTGCCGCTTCTGAGGGGTATAAACTTTATGTTTTTCCTGACGGTGGTGCTGAGCAGGATCCAAATGAATGGTGGGCTGCTTTATGTAGTACTACTAAAAAAGTACTTGAGAAAAGTGGTCTTAATACAGAAAATATAGTTGGTATTTCTTTCTGCTCTCAGATGCAGGGTGTAGTTCTTGTTGATAAAGATGCTTTACCAGTAAGACGTGCTATGAGTTATATGGATCAGAGAGCGCGTGAAGAATTAAAAGAGGGTATTGCACACGGATTTAAAGTTGCAGGGGCTAATGTGCCGAAGCTTTTAGTTTCACTTAAAATTACGGGTGCGGTTGCGGCATCTGTAAAAGACCCTGTATGGAAATATAAATGGGTAGAAAAACACGAACCTGAAAACTTTAAAAGAGTACATAAATGGTTAGACGTTAAAGAATACTTTATTGCGCGTATGACCGGCGAGTTCTGTATGACTCACGATTCTGCCTTTGCTACTGAGCTTTATGACATCAAGAAAAAAGAATTCAGCAAAACAATGTGCAAAATGTTAAAGGTTAATTTTGACCATTTACCAGAGATTAAGGCTTCAACTGAAAAAATTGGTACACTTACCAAAAAGGCTGCAGAGGAATTAGGTCTTAAAGAGGGTACTGCAGTTTTCGGTGGTGGCGGTGATGCTTCACTTATCGGTGTTGGTGCTGGTGCGGTATCTTTAGGTGATACTCACGTTTATAGCGGTACTTCTGGTTGGGTTTCAACTGTTGTTCCTAAAAGCATTGTTGACGCCTCAGCTATGATAGCGGCAGTTGTTGGTGCAGAAGAAGGTAAATAT
>CALAEU010000103.1 GCA_937891215.1 uncultured Clostridia bacterium | reverse complement strand
CGGCATCTTCAACCATTCTTTTAGTTGCTAATGCTCTTGCTTCGTTCATCATATCGTTGTATGCTTTTAATTCGCCACCAACGATTGTTTTTAAGCCTTGTGTAATGTCTTTAACAACGTTTTTACTTCTTATGGTGCTACCACGCACTAAACCTAACATTTCTAATTCTTTTCCCGTGATGTAATCAGTATTTACTAATATCATCTTCTTCGCCACCTTTTATTTCTTTAATTCTTTGAATGCAAACATATAACATTCCAATAGAAAGTGATATTGGAATAATACCCAAAAGTATTAAAAGAACAATGCTTTCTGAAAATACGCTACATAGCACACAAAAATAAAAAATGTAATATGATATTACAAAAATGGTTATTAAAATTGGAGCAATCATTTTCTTTTTGTTATTCATTACCGTCACCTACCAGATTATAAAGTTTTTGATTGAATTGGTATTTTTCTTGTAATTCTTTAATTTGCTTTCTGTTTTTATCGCTTTCCTTTTTAGTCTTTTTTGCTCTTAACATTATGTTCTTTGGTGAATGCGAAAAATCGACAAACTCAAGTACATCAACGCTGTAACCCATATCTTCTAAAATACCCGCTCTTATTGAGTCAGTAAGAAGTGCCGACATTCTTTCTTTAATAAGTCCGTGTTTTAAAAGAATGTCAAAATCGCCACCTTTTTTAATCGTTTTATTAACTTCGTGTTGGCAACAAGGTACAGAGAAAATATATTTTACATTTTTCCTGATTGCATAATTAAGTGCAAAATCTGTTGCGGTGTCACAAGCGTGTAAAGAAATTACCATATCAATTGGCTCTCTGTAAAGCACATCTTTTGTAACATCACTGACAACGAATTTTAAATTATCGTAACCGTATTTCTCTGCTATTTTATTACAGCTTTCAACAACATCTTTTTTAAGGTCGTAGCCAATAATTTTTACATTTTTCTTTTTTATTTCTCTGAAATAATAGTAAATAATAAATGTTAAATAACTCTTACCGCAACCAAAATCAAGAATAGTAATACTTTCATTCGTATCATTAGAAAAGGCATCATTGACAATCTCAATAAATCTGTTAATTTGCTTGAACTTGTCATACTTACTTTTTACAATTTTAAAATCGCTTGTAAATACACCTAAATCAACAAGTGGGGGTATGTTTTCGCCTTCGTTGAAAATATATTCCTTTTGTCTGTTGTTTTCGGCATTTCCGGCTTTTTTGCTCAAATTATTTTTACTTTCACTTCTTTTGATTTTTCCGTTTTTAGAAATAGCAAAAGTAACAGTAACACCAGTCTTAAAAACACATATCTGAGCATATTTTTCTGTGATTTGTTCTAAAAATGCCGAAAACTCTGCTTGGGGGATATTAAGATGAAAAACCTGATTGTTTTTAAATCTTTCTGCCTGAAAACAAGGTTTGTTTTTAATAATTACAGGTCTTATCGTAATTTTGTTGAATTCCTCGTTTTTTGAGAATGGTGAACTGACAGATATTTTAATAATATCTTCGCGTTCATTTAAAATAAGTTGTTTTATATCGTTCATTTTATACCTCACACACAGTAAAAATCAGTATCCCACGCAGGAATATATGGGTGATGACACATATATATTTTATAATCTTTGTTAAACTCATTCAGTAAAATCGGAATTTCAAAAATATCACGATTTTTATGATAAGTAGCAATTTTAATTTTCGGTTTAAATTCACTTATAATTTTTTTGCCACCATTTAAAATGTCAATTTCTGCGCCTTCTGCATCTATTTTTATGTAAGTCGGCACAAATTTTTCTGCTAATTTATTTAGTGTAAATGCAGGAATTTCTATGCCGCTACCAATAGTCGACTGTCTGCCTGCAACACTTGAAAATTCAATTAATCCGTCAACACCGGTAACCGCACCGTTTATAGCTTCAAAATTCTTTAAATCTTTGCAGTTTTCAACTAGTTTTTTATAAGTTTTTAAATCCGGTTCTATTGCTAAAATGTTGTTATATTTTCCGTTTGTAAATTTTAAAAATTGCTCTACTGTGTCACCGCGATAAGCCCCAATGTCAATAAAGTTTTCATTTTCGCCTAATTTCAGATAATTATTGAATGCCTCGGAAATATCACTTTCCATACCGAAAAGATAATCCAATTTACCGCTGAACTGAAAATTTACATAATTTTTGAAAACTTCCTTTGATTTCTGGTCAACTAAAAGAGAGTATGCTTTGTTTAATTTTTCTTTGTTTTCTGTTAAGAAATTTCTGTCAAAAATCTCGTTACCAATAACAGGTACACATGGCACTAAAACAGTCTGTTTCTTCGCGATTTCTTTAATGTTTTCAATAACTTCAGGTCGCGAAGAACCGAAAGTTATAATAACAACAAATTTTTCATATTTTTCTAAGAATTCACTTATAGGTGTAACGCGTAAATCGTGAAAATATCTTTCTCTTACAAAACCATCACTTGCGGTAACACCTGTAACTTCAATATTAAGTTCGCGGAACACATCAAAGACTTTGTCAGCACCATTGCCGGTACCGTACATAATTATAGGCTCTTTTGTGTTCTGTAAAAATTCCCAGACGCTTATTTTTTCGATGTCAAATTGTAGCATAACAGAGTCCTTTTTGGATATTTATTCATAAAATATAATTTATTTTAACATATTATTACTTTCAGAGCAACTTTTTCGACAAATTATATTGACTTTTTAATTAAATATATATATATTTAATTATGCATTCTATTGTGATTAAGGATTGCGGGAAGGGGTTGCATAATTGGCAAACAACGAGATTATCAAGCTTAAAAACATTTCAATCAGCTTTGACGAAGAACAAATTATTGATAATATGAACCTGTACATCCGAGATAAAGAGTTTATAACATTTCTCGGTCCTTCAGGTTGCGGTAAAACAACCACACTCAGAATTATTGCGGGATTTTTGCAACCGGATTCGGGTGAGGTTATTTTTGACGGAAAAGTTATAAATGACGTACCACCGCACAAAAGACAACTTAATACTATTTTCCAGAGATACGCATTGTTCCCACACCTTAATGTTTACGAGAATATTGCATTCGGTTTAAGACTTCAGAAAAAATCTGAAAAAGAAATTAAAGAAACCGTTACAGAAATGCTTTCTTTAGTAAACTTAAAAGGCTTTGAAAGAAGAAATATTTCTTCTCTTTCAGGTGGTCAGCAACAGCGTGTTGCAATTGCACGAGCTCTCGCAGTAAAACCTAAAATTTTACTTCTTGACGAACCTCTCGGTGCATTGGACTTAAAACTTCGTAAAGATATGCAGGTTGAACTTAAAAATATACAAAAACGCCTTGGCATAACATTCATTTATGTTACTCACGACCAGGAAGAAGCTCTTTCTATGTCTGATACAATTGTTGTTATGAATGGTGGTAAAATTCAGCAAATCGGTACACCACTCGATATTTACAACGAACCTAAAAATGCTTTCGTTGCAGATTTCATTGGTGAAAGTAACATTATTGAAGGTGTTATGAGAGCAGATTTCTGGGTTGAAATGGCAGGTAATAAATTCAAATGTCTTGATAAAGGTTTCGGCGTTGACGAAGAAGTTGATGTTGTGGTACGCCCTGAAGATGTTGATATAGTAAAAGCCGAAGATGGTATGATTTCAGGTAAAGTAACATCTATAACATTCAAAGGTGTTCACTACGAAATCATTGTAGAAATCAAAGGCTTTAAGTGGATGATTCAGTCTACTGATTATCAGGAAGTAGGCTCTACAATAGGTCTTGTTATTGAGCCTGACGCAATTCACATTATGAAAAAATCTGAATATTCAGGTCTTTATGGCGACTACAGTTCATTCAGTGAAGAGTTTGATGAACTTTCAGACGCTACTGTTTATGAGGATGACGAAGACTAATAAGTGGGGGTGTTCCTATGGGTAAAAAATCTACCCTTTTATCCCGTGTAATAGGTGCACCTTATATCCTTTGGGCAGTTCTTTTTATAATTGTCCCAATAGGTATGGTTGCTTATTATGCATTTACAGATGCAACGGGTGCATTCACATTCGACAATATGTTAGAAATCGGGAAATATACTGATACATTTTTGCTTTCAATCTGGTTAGGACTTTTAGCAACAGTTATTTCTCTTGTTATTGCATACCCTTTGGCATATATTATTGCAAATTCTGGCGAAAATCGTCAGAAGATTATGATGATGCTTATAATGCTTCCTATGTGGATGAATTTTCTTTTAAGAACATATTCGTGGATGACTATTTTAGAAGATAATGGATTTTTAACTACAACTTTAAATTCGGTTTTAGAGGAAATCTGGGTAATTCTCGATGAGGTTCTGAACAGCTTTGGTGAAGGATTAAGAAAACCATTTGAACCAATTCACCTTATCAACACTCGCGGTGCGGTTGTTTTAGGTATGGTTTATAACTTTTTGCCATATATGATTTTACCTATTTACACTGTAATCTTAAAAATGGACCGTTCTCTTATAGAGGCGGCACAGGATTTAGGTTGCAATAAAATTCAGGTATTTAAAAATATAACAATTCCGTTAAGTCTTCCTGGGGTTGTTTCTGGTTTTACTATGGTTTTTGTGCCATCTGTAAGTACATTTTATATTTCACAAAAACTCGGCGGTACAGGTACAACTCTTATAGGTGATATTATTGAAACACAGTTCCAGACTGCAAACAATTTCCATCTTGGTGCATCTCTTTCATTTGTACTTATGATTTTAATTTTCATTTGTCTTGCAGTTATGAACAAGTTTTCAGATGAAGATGGGGAGGTTATTATATGAAGAAAAAATCTCTCTTTTCAAAAATCTACCCTGTTCTCGTTTTTGGATTTCTTTATGCACCAATTGCAGTGCTTATTCTTTTCAGTTTTAACTCAGGTAAAAGCACTGCAGTTTTTGAAGGTTTTTCTTTCAGATGGTATGAAGAAGTTTTCAGAGATACAGCAACTCTCGAAGCATTTAAAAATACAGTAATTGTTGCAGTTGTTTCTGCGATTATTTCTACTGTTATGGGTACTGCGGCGGCAATTGCTATTAACAATTACAAATTAAAGTGGTTTAAACAAGCAACTCTCACAACAACAAACATTCCGATGATGAACCCGGATATCGTTACAGGTATTTCGATGATGCTTTTGTTTGTGTTTATTGGCGCTCTTTTCGGTAAAACTGGTACTTTAGGTTTTACCACCCTTACAATTGCACATGTTACATTTGAGTTGCCTTATGTAATTTTAAATGTTCTTCCTAAATTAAGACAGACTGATATACATCTTTCTGAAGCGGCACAGGATTTAGGTTGTACCCCAATTCAGTCATTTTTTAAAGTAGTGTTGCCACAAATTATGCCAGGTATTATATCAGGTCTTATGATGGCTTTCACACTTTCAGTTGACGATTTTATTATAAGTTACTTTGTAAGCGGTACAACATCACAGACACTTCCTATAAGAATTTTCTCAATGACTAAAAAGCGTGTTACACCAGATATGTATGCACTTTCAACCCTTATTTTCCTTGCAATTCTTGTGTTACTTGTAGTTTCAAATATTATTACTGCAAGAAGCGAAGATAAGAAACGAAAAAGCAAACAGGGGGTGCGATAAAGTGAAAAAAAGAATTTTATTAGTAGTTTTTACTGTTCTTATGCTTATATGTTTGTTATCGCCTGTTTGCTTTGCGAAAGAAAAAGATTACTCCCATTTAAAAGGCACTTCTATAAATGTCTATAACTGGGGCGAATATATTTCTGATGGTTCAGAGGGTTCTCTTGATGTAAATAAAGAATTTACAAAGAAATACGGAATAAAAGTAAATTATACCACATTTGAAAGTAATGAAAATATGTACAACAAACTTCAGAGTGGTGGTGCAAATTACGATATTGTTATTCCGTCAGATTATATGATTGCAAAACTCATTGAAGAAGAAATGTTAGTAGAACTCGATTTTTCAAACATCCCTAACTACAAATACATTCTTCCGAAATATAAAAATCTTTTTTATGACCCCCAGAACAAGTACACCGTTCCTTATACTGTTGGTATGGTTGGTTTAATTTACAACACTACTATGGTTGATGACGAGGTTGACAGCTGGTCAATTCTCTGGGATGAAAAGTATAAAGGCGAAATTTTAATGTTCAATAACCCGCGTGATGCGTTTGGTATAGCGCAATTTCTTTTAGGTCAGAGTGTAAACACTCATAATCCGGAGGATTGGGATAAAGCAATTGAACTTTTAAAGGAACAAAGACCACTCGTTTCTTCCTATGTTATGGATGAAGTTTATAACAAAATGGAGGGTGGCGAAGCAGCATTTGCTCCTTACTATGCAGGTGACTATTTAACAATGGCAGATGTTAACCCAGACCTCGCGTTTGTTTACCCTAAAGAAGGCGTTAACTATTTTGTGGATGCCATGTGTATTCCCAAAACTGCCGAAAATAAAGAAGCCGCAGAGCTTTACATCAATTTTATGTTAGAAGAAGAAATCGCGGTTGCAAATGCAAACTGGATTTGTTATGCATCACCACACGCACTCGTTTTAGAGTCAGACGACTACGACTTAAAAGGTGAGCCTGTGCTCTACCCTGATGAAAGCGAAATGCCCAAAACCGAAAGTTTCGAAAACCTCAGTTATGATATACAGAACTATATGTCTCAACTTTGGAGCGAATTAAAAGTTGATGGTAACACAAATATTGATGCCTACATCGGTCTTTCTGTAACATTAGTTTTAATTATCGTCTTTGCAATATTTAAATTTGTACAGAAGAAAAAACGAGAAAGATACTATGATTAGGAATCAGGAAATAGGAATTAGAAATTAGGAATTAGAAAAAGTTCTATCATTTTCGTAAACTGAAAATGATAGAACTTTATATTTTTTAGAATAGAGAATTAAGAATATATAATAAAAACAAAATGGTATAAAAACAATAATTTTACTTTTATTTTTCTTCATTTTGTGATATAATAAACTATATATTTTCTTGTTTCGAGGTGACAATTTTGAGAAAGAGAAAACAAAAAGATTTAAATAGAGTTCCTAAGCTACCAATTTTAATACTTTTTGTGGTCGAATTGCTTTTTATAGGTGTTTTACAAACATCTCAGCCTGTACCAATTTATGAGCAACTCGGCGAACTGACAATTTGTTTCTGGGCAATTTATATTGTTATTATGGTTTTTAACTTTATAAACAAAATGGTAAATAAAATTCCCGAAGCAAAAGAGAAAATTAAGAAACTGAAAAATGTGTTGCTTGTTGTAACTGAAGTGTGTTATATACTTTTGCAATTATATTTTATACTTGCTATTGCAATCAGTTCCTTTGCGTACAACTTAAAAATACTCAGCCAGTTGCAATTTACATATTCATTCGGCAACATAGGTGTTCTGTTGGTTGTTGCTATATGTCTTTTGGTTTACAGAAGTTTTGTATCACAAAAGCAGGAATTAAAAGCAGTTAAAACAATATCTTCTATCTGTTTTATACTCGGCGGTATGTCTTTTGTTTATATTGGTTTTTGTGTGCTTAATATTGTACTTGAAATGGATTTTTCAAATATAATATTCTGGTTCTACAGAATAGCAACTATCTATATTGCCTGCGTTTTATTCTTTGATTTATTTATTTCGGCAATAAAAAGAGAAACATTAAAAGATTTTAATTATACAATCTATTTACCAGATATTAAAAAACTTAAAAATAAAGAAAACGAAGAGAAAAAATCTTTGTTGGATACATTAGAGAAACACACCGGTATTTCACTTAAATCATTGTGGAGTATTAAGTATGTTACAGAAATTTTACCAAGTGCAATTTTGGTGCTTTTAGCAGTTTTACTTGTAGCAAGTTGTGTTTACAAAGTTGAGCCTTATGAAAAAGCGGCGGTTTATCGCTTTGGTTCTCTTGAAGAAACTTCCGTCAAAGGTGCGGGGCTTCATTTTAAATTGCCGTGGCCTATAGAAAAGGCTGAGATTTATGAAGTAGATCGCGTTCAGAATATGACAATTGGTTATGAATCAAACGATACAATGGATAATATGTGGACGGAGTCCCATTCTGTTGAAGAATATAAATTATTGACCGGTAACGGAAATGAACTCGTTTCAGTTAATATTAAATTGATTTATAAAATTGATGATTTGTATACTTACTTGACTGTAAGTTCAAACCCTGAAGCAATTTTAAGTTCAAAAGCTTATGAGTTTATGATGAATAAAACAAACTCAACAGACCTTGATACAATTCTCAGTGTTGACAGAACAGGTCTTTCTAAAGAACTTCTTTCTGCTCTTAACGAGTTTACAAAAGAATATAAGGTTGGTCTTTCGGTAGAAGAAGTTATAATTGAGAGTATTCACCCACCGGTTGAACTTTCAGGTGTTTATCAATCTGTTGTAAGTGCAGATGTAAAGAAAACAACCACAATTACAAATGCTGAGGCAGAAGCAGAAAAACTTATTTTAAATGCCGAAAAAGAAGCAGAAACTGTAGTTGTAAAAGCAAAAGAAAACCAGAGCACAAAGGTTTCAGATGCTACTAAAGAAATGACAGTTTATAAAGCCGCGCTTGAAGAATACAGAAAGAGACCGGCGGCGTTTAAACTCAGTAAATATGTTGATACTTATGAAAAGGTTATTTCCGGTAATAAAGTTTATGTGTTCTCACCTAATATAGATTCTGAACTTTCACAATATATTATAAATTCAACAGGAAAACCTTTATCATCAGAACAAACAACCGTTATTGAAGCGGAGGAATAAAAAATGAAAATTAAAAAGATATATAAATGGATTTTTGCATTAATACTTGCTGTAATTGTTGTTGTATTCGGCTTTACATTTACAGTAAAAGAGGGCTCTTGTGCAATTGTTTCTCGTTTTGGTGAGGTAAGGGCAGTTCATATGGATTCAGGTCTTCATTTTAAATTGCCTTACCCTTTTGAAAGCGTTTACACTTATGACACAAGAAGTCAGTATATGGATTCGGGTTACACCGAAACACTCACAAACGATAAGAAAAATGTTATTTTACAGACTTATCTCGTGTGGCATATTGAAGACCCTGGAAAATTCTATAACAGCGTTGGCGACAATGAAAAAGCCGAAAAATACCTTAATGATTTAACCGCAAATGTTAAAAACGGTGTTATGGGTAATTATGAACTTTCTTCATTGGTTTCTACTGATTTGGAAAATATAAAAATCAACGAAATCTCTGAAAAGATTGAAAAATCAGTTTCTGAAAATGCCCTTAAAGATTATGGTATAAGAATTGAAAAAATAAAAATCAAGAGACTTGCTCTTCCTACTAATAATATTGAAAGTGTGTTTGAGCAGATGATTGCCGACAGAGAAAAGCAGGTAACAAAACTTCTTTCTGAAGGTGAAAGAGATGCCGCAATTATCAAGAGTGAAGCAAATGCTAAAGCGGCAGAAATTTTAGCAGAAGGTAAATTGGAAGCAGCTGAAATTGATGCAGAAACTGAAAGAAAAGTTGCCGAGATTTACGGAGAGGCTTACGATAAAAACTCAGAGTTATTTACATTCCTTAAAAAGCTTATTGCTCTTGA
>CALAEU010000102.1 GCA_937891215.1 uncultured Clostridia bacterium | reverse complement strand
AAGTCGATATGATCAATACCATGCTCAAATAAATATTTATCATTAGTAATATCTTTTTTTACTAAATCTGAAGTATAACCCATAAGTTCCCCATTAACAGTAAATAAGACATGAGGAAAAGCGAAAGACTTAACACTACATTCACTACGAGTAACAATATCTTCTGGAATATAAACTTCACTTCTAAATCCCTCAGATAGATCCTTATATGCAAGACCGTCCCTTCCTAAATAACATGTACCTTCACTACCGGTACCAAGTTCACTACAAGTTTTACTCTTCCTGTACGCAATAAATTCTTTTTCTGAATTAAAATTTACTATTTTATTCATTCATACCACCCCAAATAGTGCACATATTATACCACAAAATCAAAAAAAAGTAAAGCAAACTAAAAGGACTGCTTAGCAGTCCTATATTATTTCCATATACGTGGATTATAAGTTTTAGCATAAGTCTTAATAGAATCATCAACATCAATCGCATAATCCTGTAAGATGGTTTTATAAATGTTTGGTTCATACCATTCTTTAATTAACTTACCTCCAAGCGCAATCATTGTTCTTGCAGATGCAGGATTATCCTTATCACAATCCATTAAAACTTCTTTAATTCCTAATTCCTGACAACTACTTGCACACTTGCAACTGTACTGATCACTGACTCACCGACCACTATAATATTTAAAGAATGAAGAATAAAGGGGAATTTCGGAATTGCGTTGTATTATAAATGAAACGAAAAATTAATTCCCACTATGGTAGGGGCAGACCTGTGGTCGCCCGTAGTAGTGGGAGTAAGTTTTATACAGAATATATTTATCGAGTGTAAAAGGATTATTGTTTCATTTGTAATTTGCTCTGACACACAACGCGTTGTTGCGGGAGAGCAAAGCTCATCCCCTACGATGCAAAAACTTCGTTCTATCATTTAAAGTTTTTTTGTGTACTGAAAATGATAGAACGAGTTGTTTTTATTACTTTGAAAGTTCTTCAAAGGTGACATTAAAAACTTTAGTAAAAGCTTTAATTTCAATATCTGTAACAAATCTCTTGCCACATTCTATTCGTTGTATTGCGTTTTTATCTATATCAAGACCTACTAATTGCAATTTATCAGCAAGTTCTCTTTGAGATATTTTCATTTCGTTACGATAAAAAGCAATATTTTTACCGCAGATGTTATTTAAGCCATCTGGAGTTTTGTTTATAAACATATAATCACCCTTTTGACATTTAGTGCTTGTCAACGAGTAAATTATATGTTATTATTAAGTAAATATTGACACTCACTAAATGTCAATAATTGTAAATAGGGAGAGTAAATATGAACATATTTGAAATATATTACACCGCAGTAGCAAATAGTTATGACACAGATTTTGAGGGAGCAAAAGATATTATCGCAAAATTTATAAAAAATTTGAAAAAAGAAATAGATGAGTCAGATGACGAAGAAATAAAAACAAGGTGGGAAGACTATTTTGAGGGTGAAGATTATCCTGATGTAGAAGATTTTCTTACTGTGATTTTTATGTTCGGTCATAACCCGTTTATACCGAAAAAGAAACCTGACCAAAGTTAAAAGGTCAGGTTTCTTTAGTTTTTAATTATCTTGCAAATCTGCAAAAGGAATATCATTTTCTAAATTATCTCTTGCAAGGTCTGAGTCAATTGTCTGGTAGGCTTCTGAAATTGGTTTTTCTTCTTTGAATGGTTTTGTATGAAAAACTTTTTGGTTTGCACCATTCGTACCTGCAATAATCGGGTTTGCTTGTGTCTTGCCACTTTTTGCCTTGCCTTGAATTTCGGGCACAGGTGGCACATCGTTTCGTTTTTCTGTATGAGTTCTCTCAGGTCTTTTCATTCTTTTTTTTGCCATAAAATTCACTCCGATATTTTGATTTTAAATTTATTATATCCTGGATGAAGAAATATATAAGTGGTAAGTAACTAAAGAAATGCTGAGTGCTGATTTTCGGAAACGCTACGCGTTTGATTATAATTATTATTCAATAAAAACAACAAGTTCTATCATTTTTAGTTTACAAGAAGCTTTAAATGATAGAACTTATCTTTTGTTATTCAATTATAATTGTCGACCGCAGGTCCCACAAATCATCATTCAGCACTCATCACTTTATTTGTGTTCCCACCGGTACGCAATCCGGTAAAAATACTACCTGGCAACCACAAGCACCGTTTGTTGCTGCTAAGAGCATACCCTGACTTTCAACACCTGCAATTCTTGCTGGCTCAAGGTTTGCAACAACAATAATTTTCTTGCCAACTAATTGTTCGCAAGTGTATTCACTCTTGATAGATGAAACAATAACTCTGTTTTCGCCACTACCATCGTCAAGTGTAAGTTTTAAGCAGCTGTGTGATTTTCTTATTTCCTGTGCTTTAACAATTTCACAAACACGAAGGTCTAATTTGCAGAAATCGTCAATAGAAATGCTTTCCTGTGAGAATGGTACAAACGCATCTGGCTCACCATAAACGTGCTTGTCTTCGTTTTCTACAACTTCTTCAACAACAGGAGCTTTCATTTCTTCTTCTGTTTTTGGGTAAGAGAAGTCAAGAAGACCAACATATTTTTGTGGGTCAATAGCGAAAAGGAATAAGTAAAGTCTTGGACCTTTTTCTTTATCAATAAGAAGCTTATAAACGTTTTTAAAGAATGTACCCTGAATTGCTTTTAATGTTTTTTCGTCAAGGTCAGCGCCGTGAACTTCTTTAGGAATAGCGTAGAGTTTTTTATTAAGCTCGTCAAGGTCGTAACCGCCTGCTTTAATGAAGTTAAATAAAAGTTCAACTTCTTTTTTAGCACTGTCATCAAGTGTTTCGTAAACTTCCCAGTTTCTTAATGTTCTGAGTCTGTTTACGCTTTCAGGTGCACAGTGTTCAAGCCAGTATTTTGCTCTCTCAAGTCTGTCAGCGAATTGTTCATATTTATAAGGTGTGTCAATTTTTTCAAATACTGTTTCAAGCATTGGAATATTGAAGTCAACAACTGAACCTAACTGAACAAGGTGACCCATTGGAACAGTTTCCAATACTCTGTCGCCAACAGTTGTGTTGTACATAATTGCTTTTTCATTATCATTAGCAGTACCATTTTTAACATTGTTGTACATTTTGTCAAATTCAAAGTACTGACGAAGAATACCATCATCAAAGCAGAAATCAAATGCTTTAAGTGGCTCTGTTTTTGAGTAAAGCCAGAGAATAACTTCTGGTTGATAAATTTTTAAAAGTGTATCAGGTGTTAAATTAAGACCTGAAGAACCTGACATTTTACCGGTTGTGCCTTTAATACCAATGAATTCATAACCCTGGAAAATAGGTGGTTCGTAATTAAAAATTTTCTTTGCAATGTCTTTACTTGTGTCGTAACTACCGTGTGGACTTGCGTGGTCTTTTCCGCCTGGTTCAAAGTCAACGCCTTCATACATCCAACGCATTGGCCAGTCAATTTTCCAAGCCAATTTGCAGTTGAAATCTTTTGTAAAGTCAAATGTACCTTTGTGACCACAAGCACAAGAATATTCTGCAACTGTGCAGTCATCTGAAAGAGAAAGCACCTTTGTTGTGTCTTTACCACATTCAGGGCAGTAAATGTTAATTGGGTAATATGCTTCTCTTTCACCTGGCTGAGCTTCTTGTGTACGGTGACTGTCTAAAATATCGAAAATTTCGCCACGATGTTTTAAAGCGTGGATGATATGCTCTGTATATTTACCGCTTCTGTACATTTCTGCCTGGTGACGGTAATCCATATCAATACCGAATTTAACAATAGATGTTTCAAATTCGTTTTCAAAATATTCTGCATAAGTTTTAAATTCAGGAGCGTCAACGAATGGATTTTTAACATCTACATAAGGACAACCTATGTATTTTTCCATATCGCTATCAACTGCCGCAACATTAACAGGCACTTTTCTGAGACGGTCAAACTCGTCCCAAGAGAAAAGTAATCTTGCTTTTTTACCTTTTTTTCTTAATGCTCTTACTACAAAGTAACTTGTAGCAATATCACGGAAGTTACCAATATGAATTGAACCTGACGGGCTGATACCCGCAGCACAAACATATTCTTCCTTATTAGGATTTCGTCTTATAATTCTTTCAGCAATTTCTTCTGACCAATGCATTTTATCACTCTTTTTCTTTATATTTTTTTAAATTTACATTCAACATAGTATTTTACAATAAATGTAAGATTATGTCAATCAAAATGTCTTTATTTCTGCAATTACTTACAGTTTTCGAGTACTTTAAGAAGGATTTTAAAAATTCTTTCAGTAGAAGAAACAGAAAGTCTTTCTTTTACTGTGTGAACATCAAACATTGTAGGACCAATTGAAATGCAGTCAAAGTCTTTAATTTTTGATGCAAAAACACCACATTCGAGGCCTGCGTGAATTGCTTCTACTTTAAGTGTTTTACCTGTTTCATTTTCATAAATTTCCTTATAAAGCTTTTGTAAAACAGAATTATTATTAAATTCCCAGGATGGATATTTATCAAAAATTGAGAATTCACAAGGTAAAATGCTGAAAAATGTATTCAGCTTATTTTCTAACGCAACCATAGCGCTTTCTTTGTTGCTTCTTAAAGAAATATGCATTTCGGTAGAGTTTTCTTTTTTATTGTGTTATACTTTATTTTATTCATCATAAATTATATAGAAGGTGTTTATATGGAAAGATATACAGAAACAAAAAAAGCAGGTTTACTTGGAATTATAGGTAATTTGTTTTT
>CALAEU010000101.1 GCA_937891215.1 uncultured Clostridia bacterium | reverse complement strand
AAAGAAATGTCTTCTCAGGCTGCTAACTACTTTAAATCATTAGGTATCAAAAAAGGCGACAGGGTTCTTTTAGTGCTTAAAAGAAACTATCAGTTCTGGGTTGCAATTTTAGCACTTCACAAATTAGGTGCAGTTGCAATTCCTGCAACAAATCAACTTGTTGTTCACGATTATGAATATCGTTTTAAGTCAGCAGGAGTTACTGCAATTGTTGCTACTGCAGACGGTAAAGTTACTGAAACAGTTGATGAAGCACAAAAAACTTGTCCTGATTTAAAAGTAAAAATCGTTGCAAATGGCAGTAAAGATGGCTGGCATAATTTTGATGAAGAATTCCCACTCTTTTCACGCAGATTTGTACGCGATGAAGAAACTGCTTGTGGTAACGACCCACTTATAATGTTCTTTACATCAGGTACAACCGGTTACCCTAAAATTGCAGTTCACAGTCACAAATATCCACTTGGTCACTATATTACTGCAAAACACTGGCACAATGTATATCGTGACGGTATTCACTTCACAATCTCAGAAACAGGCTGGGGTAAAGCTCTCTGGGGTAAACTTTACGGTCAATGGCTCTGTGAAGGTGCGGTATTCACTTACGACTTTGAGCGTTTTGATGCTGCAAAGATTCTCCCTATGTTCGCGAAATATAATATTACAACATTCTGTGCACCACCTACAATGTACAGAATGTTGATAAAACAGGATATTTCACAATATGATTTATCTTCAATAAAACATGCAACAACTGCCGGTGAAGCACTTAATCCGGAAGTTTTCAAACAATTCAAAAAGGCGACAGGTCTTAAAATTTATGAAGGTTTCGGTCAGACTGAAACAACTCTTTCGATAGCAAATCTTGATGGTTCCGCAATAAAAATCGGTGCTATGGGTAAACCATCGCCACTTTACGATATTGATTTGGTTGACCCTGATGGCAAACCAGTACCAGATGGTGAAACAGGTGAAATCGTTGTTCATACAGAAAATGGTGCACCTTGTGGTCTTTTCTTAGGTTACTACAATGACGAAGAAAGAACAAAAGAAGTATGGCACGATGGTCTTTACCACACAGGAGATACCGCATGGAGAGACGAGGATGGCTACCTCTGGTATGTCGGTCGTGTTGACGATGTTATCAAGTCATCAGGTTACAGAATAGGACCATTCGAAATTGAAAATGTTATTATGGAACTTCCTTATGTTCTTGAATGTGGTGTTTCTGCCGCTCCTGATGAAGTTCGCGGTCAGGTTGTTAAAGCAAGTATTGTTTTAACAAAAGGTACAGAAGGTACAGAAGAACTCAAAAAGGAAATCCAGGATTACGTTAAAAAGAATACAGCACCTTACAAATATCCAAGAATTGTTGTATTCCGTGATGAATTACCAAAGACTATCAGCGGTAAAATTATAAGAAATAAACTTTAATATGCACGGATATTTCTTTGTTGCAATATTTACAAATTTTGACAATGAAATTTATAAAAAATTCCAATTATTTTCTTGACAAATTATAAGAGATGTGGTATGGTATTATACATTCAAAGGCGTTGAAGAAAAGGGATTGTAACAGTTTTCCTTTCAGAGAAGTGACGGTTGGTGCAAGTCATAGGTTAAACGTTTCAGTTTGTAGTTTCTGAGCCGAGAGAAAGAAAAGCGAAAGCTTAGTAGAATCTCTCCGTGATTGCTGCGTAAAGGCATAGGAGTTGATAGACTCCAAGAGTGGCAGTTTTTCTGCAATTTGAGTGGTACCGCGGGTATTATAAATTGTTTATAACACTCGTCTCAAAGATCATATCTTTGGGGCGGGTTATTTTTTTAAAAAAGTAACCACGCTTCAGAGGAATAATCGGAGGAACTAAAAATGGAACAAATTACAGCACTTGATTTTAAAATCAAGGAAATGGCTGCAAGAATCAGAGAACTCAGAGAAATTCAGAATCTCACAACTGCACAAATGGCTGAAAAAACAGGTGTTAGTGAATCTGAATACATTGAATGTGAAAATGGTAATAAAGACCTGAACTTTGCGTTTATTTACCGTTGTGCACAAACTCTTAATGTTGACGTGACAAGCCTTATTGAAGGTCATACTCCAAAACTTGTAAACTATGTTTACACAAAATCGGGTAAAGGTCAGCGAATTGAAAAAGCTCATGGTATGACATATTATAACTTAGCTTCTGCTTTTAAAAACAGAATTGCTGAACCTCTTTTTGTGCGTAGTACATACAGTGAGGAAAAACAGAATAAAGAAATTGAAGTTACTACTCACGCAGGTCAGGAACTTGATATTGTCATTGAGGGTAAATTAAAGGTTCAGGTTGGTGAACACTACGAAATTCTTGAAGCGGGTGACAGCATTTATTATGACAGTTCAACACCTCACGGAATGATAGCTGTTGACGGTAAAGACTGTACTTTCTACGCTATTGTCCTTAACCCTACAGGTGAACCTATTCCAGAACTTGAATATGCAAAAGCAAAGGCTAAAGCAAAAGCACTTGATAGCAAAAAGACAGTTGAGAATGATACAAAAGACCGCATTTATCATAAATATATTGATATTGAGAAAAATGAAAACGGTACTCCTACAAAGATTTCTTTCAAAAATACAGAAAACTTTAACTTTGCATTTGATTTGGTTGATGCTTTAGCAGATAAAGACCCGACTAAACTTGCAATGCTTCATATTGATAAAAATAGGGTTGAAAGACGCTTTACTTTTAAAGATATTAAAAAGGCATCTGCACAAGCGGCAAACTATTTTGCTTCTTTAGGTATTAAAAAAGGCGACAGAGTTATGCTCGTTTTAAAACGCCATTATCAATTCTGGTTTGCAATGATTGGTCTTAACAAATTAGGTGCTATTGCAATTCCTGCACCAAATCAGTTACAAGAACATGACTTTGAGTACAGATTCCAATCTGCAGGTATTAAAGCAATTGTCTGTACAGGCGATGGCGATACTGCTCATCAGGTTGATTTAGCGGCACAAACTTCACCATCGTTAGAAATTAAAATTATGGTTAATGGTGAAAGAGACGGCTGGAGAAATTATGACGAAGAAAGTGCTCGTTTCAGTTCACATTATGAAAGAACTGCAGATTCACCTTGTGGTGACGATTTAATGCTTATGTTCTTCACATCAGGAACATCAGGTTACCCGAAAACCGCAATGCACAGTCATAAATATCCTTTAGGTCATTTCCATACTGCAAAATTCTGGCACAATGTTGACCCTGATGGTCTTCACTTTACAATTTCAGATACCGGTTGGGCAAAATCAATGTGGGGTAAACTTTACGGTCAATGGCTTTGTGAAGCACCTACATTCGTTTATGACTTTGACAGATTTGATGCGGCAGACATTCTTCCAATGTTTGCAAAATACAAAATCACAACGTTCTGTGCACCACCTACAATGCTTCGTATGATGGTAAAACAGGATATTTCAAAATACGATTTCTCATCAGTTAAACACATGACAACTGCTGGCGAAGCACTTAACCCTGAAGTTTACCGCCAATTTGAAACTGCAACAGGACTTCAGATTTTAGAAGGTTTCGGTCAGACAGAAAGCACAATGATTATCGGTAATATGACGGGTGCTTCTCACAAAATCGGTTCAATGGGTAAACCTGCACCGATTTACGATGTTAAGCTTGTTGATGCAGATGGTAACGAAGTCAATGTCGGTGAAAATGGTGAAATCGTTATCAATGTTAAAGATGGTGCGCCTTGCGGTCTTTTCAAAGGTTATTATAAAGATGAAGAAAAGACAAAAGAAGTATGGCACGATGGTTACTACCACACAGGTGACGTTGCGTGGAAAGACGAAGACGGTTTCTACTGGTATGTTGGTCGTGTTGATGATGTTATCAAGTCATCAGGTTACAGAATTGGACCATTTGAAATTGAAAGCGTTATTATGGAACTTCCTTATGTTTTAGAGTGTGGTGTTTCTGCTGCTCCTGACGAAGTTCGTGGTCAGGTAGTTAAAGCAAGTATCGTTCTTCTTCCTGGTACTGAGGGTACTGAGGAATTAAAGAAAGAAATTCAGCAGTATGTAAAAGAGAAAACTGCACCTTATAAATATCCACGAATTGTTGTGTTCCGTGATGAATTACCAAAAACAACAAGTGGTAAGATTATAAGAAATAAACTTTGAGGTGTTCAATTTGAAAAATAAAAGAGTTACTCTTTTTGCAGGGCATTATGGTAGCGGTAAAACAAATATCGCAGTGAATTATGCTTTGTACCTTAAAGAAAAATATGAAAAAGTAGTTATTACTGACCTCGATATTGTTAATCCGTATTTCAGAACTGCTGACAGTCTGGATGAATTAACGAAGGCGGGAATAAAACTCATATCGTCAGAATTCGCTAATTCAAATGTTGATTTACCAGCACTCCCACAGGATGTTTACTCAATTCTTGATGACAGAAGTGCAGTAGCAATACTCGATATTGGTGGCGATGACCGTGGTGCTTATGCACTCGGCAGATATGAAACTGCAATAAGAGAAGAAAATGACTACGAAATGTTGTTTGTTTTTAATATGTACAGACCCCTGACACCAGATGCTAAGTCGGCATTCGAGGTTATGAAAGAAATTGAATTGGCAGGTAAAATTAAATTTACCGCTATTGTAAATAACTCTAATTTAGGAGTTCTAACTACTAAAGAAGATGTTGTTTCTTCAGTAGAGAGTGTAAATGAGTTGTCGCGTCTTTCAGGGTTACCAATTAAAATGACAACAGTAAGTGAAAATTTAGTTGATTCTTTTAATGGTGAAATAGATAACATTTTTCCATTGAAATTACAAAAAAAGATAGTATAATATATAATGTTATTTATGTATGATTATTGGAGGTAAGATTATGGCAAAGGTTACTTTCGCGGACAATGTTTGCAAAGGCTGCGGTCTTTGTGTTGGTGCTTGTCCTAAAAAAATCGTAGCACTTGATACTTCAAGACTTAACGCAAAGGGACATCACCCTGCACACGTTACAGATGAAAGCTTATGTATTGGCTGTGCATTCTGTGCAACAATGTGCCCTGATTGCGTAATTACAGTAGAAAGATAAGAGGTGGAAAAAATGGGTGAAAAAGTTTTAATGAAAGGTAACGAAGCTATTGCAGAGGCTGCAATAAGAGCAGGTTGTTTACATTACTTCGGTTATCCTATTACACCACAAACTGAAATTGCGGCTTATATGGCAAAGCGTATGCCAAAGGTTGGCGGTGTATTCTTACAGGCAGAAAGTGAAATTGCTGCTATCAATATGGTTTTAGGTGTTGCAGCAGCTGGTAAAAGAGTTATGACATCTTCTTCAAGCCCTGGTGTTTCACTTAAGAGTGAGGGTATGTCATATATTTCAGGTAGTGACGTTCCAGCTTTAGTTGTTAATGTACAACGTGGTGGTCCTGGTCTTGGTGGTATTCAACCATCACAATCTGACTACTTCCAGGCAGTAAAAGGTGGTAGCCACGGTGACTATAAGAGAATTGTTTTAGCACCTGCATCTGTTCAGGAAATGGCTTCTCTTACAACAAAAGCATTTGATTTAGCAGATAAATACAGTATTCTTACAATGATTTTAGCAGACGGTACAATGGGTCAGATGATGGAACCTGTTGAACTTGAAACATCTGAACCTGTAAAATACGAAAAACCTTGGGCAACAACAGGTACAAAAATGCAGAGAAAACATAACATTGTAAACTCTCTTTACTTAAAACCTGAAGAATTAGAAAAGAAAAACTTTGAGCGTTTTGCAAAGTATAAAACTATCGAAGAAAACGAAGTTATGTACGAAGAATATCTTATGGATGATGCAGAAATCTGCGTAGTTTCATTCGGTATTACATCAAGAGTTGCAAAAAATGCAATTGTTGAAGCAAGAGCAAAAGGTATTAAAGTTGGTATGATAAGACCAATTACACTCTGGCCATTCCCAACAGAAGTGTTAAACAAAGCAGCAGACAAATGTAAAGCATTTATTTCTGTTGAAATGAATATGGGACAAATGATTGAAGATGTTAAACTCGCTATTGAGTGTAAAAAACCTGTAGAACTTTGCTGTCGTGTTGGTGGTATGATTCCATCACCTGAAGAAGTACTCGCAAAGATTGAAGAAGTAAACGAAGGAGGAGAAAGATAATGGTAGTATTTGAAAAACCAAAATCACTTACAGATGCACCACTTCACTATTGCCCTGGTTGTACTCACGGTATTATTCACCGTCTTGTAGCAGAAGTAATTGATGAATTAGGCATTGAAGGTAAAACTATCGGTGTAGCACCTGTTGGATGCTCAGTTATGGCTTATGATTATTTCACATGCGACTTTGTTCA
>CALAEU010000100.1 GCA_937891215.1 uncultured Clostridia bacterium | reverse complement strand
ATGAATATAAATCGTATTATTGCTGCGGTTTTCGTGGCAATAATACGAGAATAAATAAAAAACACAATGAAAAAGAGCGGTAGCTTTGATATCAGCTACGCTCCCGTTATTCTGATAATAATCTGTTTCTATATCGCAACGGTAAATCTGATTAATTGAGGTTGTTATGTGTAATTCAAGCTTTGATATCGATAAAGAAAATACACACGTTCCAAGTGGAACAAATTTAGAAAACCCAAGTGAATATGATGAGTTAATTGAACAAGCTGGTGGTATCGATCTTCAAATTCTTGGTATTGGTTCAGATGGACATATCGCTTTTAATGAACCAGGAACTCCATTTAATTCATTAACACACGTTGCTGAATTAGCTGAATCAACAATAGTTGATAATTCAAGATTTTTCAATTCAATCGAAGAAGTACCAACAAAGGCAGTTACAATGGGACTTGCTTCTATTATGAAGGCAAAGAAAATTGTATTAATCGCTACTGGGGAAAACAAAGCAGAAGCAATTCAAGGTTTATTACAAGGATTAATTACTGAAAAATTACCATGCAGTATTTTAAGAAATCATCCAGATGTAGTTGTTTATCTTGATCGTGCTGCTTATAGTAAGGTAAAAATCTAATGAAGTGTTTTATTTGTGGAAACGATATAACTTTTGAAGAAGGGTTAAATGTAATTACTTGTCATTGCAAAAAGTGTGGCGAATATGCCTATGAAAAAAACTTTATGACAACATATGAATACTTTTTAACTTCAAATAGTAAAGAAAGACAAGAAAAAGTAAAAAACTTTTTAAAAGGTTATGTGAAAAAACACCACATTTGTTTCGTTGATGATTTTGAAACTTCTTTAGTTGAAAACTATGAATTATTAGAACTTAGAGATATCTTGAACATGGTTGGATTAGAAGTAACACACAACAACACAATTGATTCTAACTGGACAGATTAATAAAAATAACGAGAAAATCAGTATTTCTCGTTATTTTTTTATTATTTCAAAGTTATCGTAGTTAATAATTTTTGTGTTATTAGAGTTTAATAACGCAAATATAGTAGAAAATAATAAAACACAAATCGCACGAAATTATTTCATAAAAAACGAAATACAAAATATTGATATCAATAAGTTGTCAGTTAAGTCTTTTGACTTATTAACAAGAAAAAAATCTAATGTATTGTATATATTAGATAAATATTTGGTTAAAAAGTAAAAAAATACATACATTAGGAAAAGCTCCTCTTGTATGTATTTTTTATTTATTAATTAGTTAGTGTAGTTATCAAAATAGCCCTGAACAAGCACTACGGGAGTGCCCTTATCGCCTGAACCGCTGGTGAGGTCACAAAGCGAACCGATAAGGTCGGTAAACTGTCTGGGAGTTGTGCCCTGAGATGACATATCGCCAACAAGGCTGCTGCCGTCTTTAGCTTCGATTTTCTTTGAAATTGCTTCCTTAAGAGCATCGCCGCTTAAATCTTTGAAATCGTTATCGGCAAGATACTTGAGCTTAAGCTCGTTGGGTGTGCCCTTAAGACCTGCTGTGTATCCGGGTGATACGCAGGGGTCTGCAAGCTCCCAGATTTTGCCCTGAGGATCCTTGAAAGCACCATCACCATAAACCATAACTTCAATATGTTTACCTGTTCTCTTCAAGAATTCTGCCTGAATATCTTTAACAAGTCCATTACATTCTCTGGGGAACAATTTTATTGTATCTTCAGTTGATTTATTTGAACCTAAAAGACCGTAAGCTTCGTTGCAACCACCGCCATTAACGGGAGATGTAAGAATATCATCAAGTCCGCAAACCACCTTTGCGCCTGCTGCTTTAAGGATTCTCTTAGTTCTTGCACGGGTGTGAATATCACAAGTAAGAACACAGTCAGTGTAATCAAGAATTGTTTTAGCCTGATTTGCGAAAACAATTTCAACCTCTGCGCCTGCTTCTTTAATTATATCGGAATAATAAGCAACATAGTCAACACCTGTAAACTCGTGCTTATTTTCGCCAAAGAGTTCTCTGTATTTTTCAAGAGAAAGCACATCGGAATAAGGGTTAATACCAGCTTCATCAAGTTGGTCATATGTTAAAAGAGAGTTACCAACCTCATCACTAGGATAACTGAGCATAAGAACAACTTTCTTTGCACCCATTGCAATTCCTTTAAGGCAAATTGCAAAACGGTTTCTTGAAAGGATTGGGAAAATAACACCTATTGTTTCTCCACCAAGCTTTGCTTTTACATCATCAGCAATATTCTGAACTGTGGCATAGTTACCCTGAGCTCTTGCAACGATTGATTCTGTAAGAGCAACAACATCTCTGTCACGAAGCTCAAAGCCTTCGCTTTCAGCAGCTTCAATAACACTGTTTACTGCAATATCAACAAGGTTGTCACCTTCACGGATAATCGGGCAACGAATACCTCTTGATACAGTACCGACTTTTCTTTCCATAATAATCTCACCACTTTATATAGTTTTCCATAGTTGGAATTTTATACTTAAAAAAGTATGGAGCGACTTTCAATGAAAGCCGCCCTCAATTGAAATCTTATTTCATCATGCTGGCAACTTCGTCAGCAAAATTGTCTTCTCTTTTTTCGAGACCTTCGCCTTTTTCGAGACGAACAAAGCTTGCAACCTTGATATCAGCACCGGTTGTTTTTGCAACATTAGCAACATAACCTGCAACTGTACCATCAAAGAGGTCAGAACGAACGAATGTCTGTTCAAGAAGGCAGATTTCTTTAATCTGTTTCTTAATACGGCCTTCAACTGCACCTGCAAAGATTTTATTTGTAATATATTCTTCTTTACCTGCAATAGCAAGAGATGCAAGTGTTGCAACAGCATCTTTTGAAAGGAAGTTGAAGAGATAAGGACTCTTCTTGTTTTCTTCATAAGCAGCAACATCTTCAGCACTGAAAAGATTTTCAGCAACAGCCTTATCAAAAAGGGCTGTAAGAATAGGCTTGGGAAGAGACTCAGGTTTGTTAAGTGAGCTGTCAATTGTGATAGATTTCATTTTAGCAAGCTCATCTTCAGAGATTGAATCTTTACCAAGGTATTCGGGACGCATAGCAGCAATCTGCATAGCGATATTTTTACCCATAGCAACAAATTCAGCTCTATCGCTGAGGTTTGTTTCGAACTTAACTGCAACACCAACTGCACCACCTGCATGGATGTATGTTACAACGTCACCTTCGATAATCTCAAAACGACGGATTTTAAGGTTTTCACCAATAACAAGGATAAGGTCGTTAAGGTTTTCTGTAACTGTTCTGTCAGAACCAAGAAGTGTAAGGTCTGCAAGAGCCTCTACTGAAGCGGGTTTGTTAGCTGCAATTGTTTTAGCAACATTAAGACCAAATTCCTGGAATTTATCATTCTTACCAACGAAGTCTGTTTCAGAGTTAATTTCAAGAAGAACTGTAACTTTAGCGTCTTCGTCAGTATAAGCGATAATAGCACCTTCGGCTGCAATTCTGCTTGCTTTCTTTTCAGATGCAGCAAGTCCTCTTTCGCGAAGAATTTCAAATGCTCTATCCATATCACCGTCAGCTTCTGTAAGTGCTTTTTTACACTC
>CALAEU010000099.1 GCA_937891215.1 uncultured Clostridia bacterium | reverse complement strand
TGCTATCATTGAAACTGCTTCAACAAAGAGCGATATGCGTGTTGATATCTGCTCAAACTGCCATCCATTCTTCACAGGTAAACAAAAACTTGTTGATACAGGCGGACGTGTTGACAGATTCAATAAAAAATACAATCTTTCAAAATAATTGTGTGCTTAAACTGGCGGTGAGTTATCACCGCCTTTTAGCATATTTTAAGAGTAAAATCTACTCTGAGGGGGTGTGTAAGCTTGGCAGACATCTATAAAACATTAAGAGGATATGCAGAAACTGAATATATAATAAAAAAATCAAAGTTTTTAAGTTACTCAAAACCAGTTAAAACAGAACAGGAAGCACAGGAATTTATTGCTTCAATAAAACAAAAACACTGGGATGCAACTCATAATGTATATGCTTATTGTGTACGCGAGGGTAATATTAAAAGATATTCAGATGATGGTGAGCCACAGGGTACTGCTGGTATGCCAACTTTAAATGTTTTAACACAAGAAGATATAACAGATTGTGTTGTTGTAGTAACTCGCTATTTTGGTGGTATTCTTTTAGGTGGCGGTGGTCTTGTCCGTGCTTACTCACATTCTGCAAAACTCGGAGTAGATGCCTCAGGTATTATTACCCTTATGCCGTGGAAGATTTTTATTGTTACAGTTGATTATACATTCTATAATAAAATTGATTCTTTAATACGCGACTCAGGAGGTGTAGTAATAAATTCTGATTTTGGTGAAAATGTTACACTCCAGTTCCGTATAAAAGATGAAGTGAGAGAAGATTTATTTAAAAATTGTGCCGATTTAACTAATGGTAAAGTTACTCCGCAGGAATGTGGTGAAGTTATCGCAGAAGGTTGATTTTTAGCAAAAATTTAATCTTTTTAAGAAATTTCAAAAAAATTTAATTTTTTTAAAGGGAAAAAAGAAAATCGTGCGTATTACTTTTTGTAGGTAGGTGATATTCGTGTCAGGTGAAATAAGATTAAGAACTCTTGAAAGAGAAAAAAGAGAACTTTCAAAGTATGCTATGCTTTGTTTGAACACTAAAGGCAGACAGATTTCCGAGGAAGAATGTCCTGTAAGAACTGCATATCAGCGCGACCGTGACAGAATATTACACTCCTCTTCATTCAGAAGATTAAAAGATAAAACGCAAGTTTTTTTATCGCCTGATAATGTTCATTACAGAACTCGTCTGACTCACACTTTGGAGGTTAGTCAGATAGCAAGAACTATAGCTCGTTCTCTTTCTCTTAATGAAGATTTGACGGAAGCAATTGCTTTAGGGCACGATTTAGGTCACACACCATTCGGTCACGCAGGTGAAAGAGCGTTAAATGAAGTTTACCCAAAAGGTTTTACTCATTTTGAACAGAGTTTAAGAGTAGTTGACTGCCTTGAAAGAGATGGTAGAGGTCTTAATCTTACCGAAGAAGTGCGTGATGGTATTGTTTGTCATACAAAAGGACCTGAAGCAAAAACTCTTGAAGGCAGAATTATAAAATTAGCAGACAAAATTGCTTATATTAACCACGATATTGATGATGCTAAAAGAGCTAATGTTTTAACTGAAGACGATATACCGTTAGAAATTCGTATGACAGTTGGTTTCAGTAAATCTGAAAGAATCAATAGATTTGTTATGTCTGTTATTGAAAATACAGAAGATGATGTTAAAATGTCAGATGAGGTTCAGGAAGCATTTACAGAACTTCATAGTTTTATGTTTAAAAATGTTTATACTAACCCTGTATGTAAAAGCGAAGAATTCAGGGCAGAAGATATGATTAAACAGTTATATAAATACTTTTCATTTTATCCTGACAAAATGCCTGAATTTTATTACCAGATTGCTTTAAAAGAAGGTTCAGAAAGAGCTGCTTGTGATTTTATTTCAGGTATGACAGATGCATATTCAATAAAAACATTTACAGATTTGTTTGTGCCTAAAACATGGGGATATAAATAAGTAAGAAGTAATAGTGAAGTAGTAATAAGTAGAGTAAAAAGTTAAGAAGTATAATAGGCGGGTGAGAGAGTGGCTGTAAGATTATCTGATGAATTTTTGGAACAAATACGTGACAGAAATGATGTTGAATCAGTAATTTCAAATTATGTTGAACTTAAAAGACGCGGTCGCAATCTCACAGGTCTTTGTCCCTTTCATAATGAAAAAACTCCGTCATTTACGGTTTACCCCGAAACTTCATCATATTACTGTTTCGGTTGTCACGTTGGTGGCGATGTAATTACATTTATAAGAAATATTGAAAATTTAGATTATATAGATGCAGTTAAGTTTTTAGCTTACAGAAGCGGTATTAAAATGCCTGACGAAAATTTTGACGATACAGTTCACGAAAAACGAAAATTGACCTATGAAGCAAACCGTGCCGCTGCAAAGTTTTTTCACGAAACTTTATTGAGCGAGAAAGGTAAAAGTCAACTTCAGTACTTTTTAAAGCGCGGACTTACTAAAAGTGAAATTACACGTTTTGGTTTAGGTGCCGCACCTGATGACTGGCATGAACTTACAAATTACCTTGTTTCTCAAGGTTTTAAAAAAGATGATTTGGTCCGTGCGGACTTAATTAAACTTTCCGAAAAAAATGGTAAGAAGAATTATTACGATAATTTCAGAAACAGAGCAATTTTTCCTGTTATTGATTTACGCGGTAATGTTGTTGCTTTCGGTGGCAGAGTATTAGACGACAGTAAACCTAAATATATTAATACTGGCGACACACCTGTTTATAAAAAGGGTAGAGAATTGTTTGCACTTAATATTGCTAAAAATGGAAATAATGGCAAACTGATTCTTTGTGAAGGTTATATGGATGTTATAGCACTTCACAAATATGGTTTTACAAATGCTATTGCAGGACTTGGAACTGCTTTGACATCGGAGCAAGTTACTTTAATTTCGCGATATGCAGAAGAAGTTTATCTTTGTTATGACTCTGATGAAGCAGGGCAAAAGGCGGTTAAAGCGGCATTGTCTTTGTTCTCTAAAACCGGCGTTAAAGTTAAAGTTATAATGCTTTCAGGTGGTAAAGACCCTGACGAAATTCTGAAAAAACAGGGTGGGCAGGATAAATTTAAAACTCTTATTGAAGAATCACTTAATGCAGTTGAATATTATTTACACATAACAAAAGCAAAATATAATCTTGATACCGCTGATGGTAAAAAGAATTATCTTAATGATGCATCAAGAATTCTTGCAAGAGTCTGGGCAAGCATTGTCTTACCAACACCGGTAGGTCCGAGAAGCAGAACGTTACTCTTCTGAAGCTCGATAGGTGTCTTCTTGTCATCATTGGCAAGAATTCTCTTGTAATGATTATAAACGGAAACGCAGAGAGTCTTCTTAGCCTCTTCCTGACCGATAATATACTGGTCGAGAATTGCCTTGATGTCGGCAGGCTTTACAACTGCTTCACCGCTCTTTGTAAATTCGTCATGCTGCTGCGCTTCAAGCTTTGCCTGACGGCGGTTGCGGGGTTCGATTTCAACCTCGCCCTCTTCAAGCAGCATACGGTAGGATGCAAGCACGCACTCGTTGCAGATAGCAGCGTTGCTGGAATATAACATGCGGGCAACCTTATCGTCAGGCTTTCCGCAGAAATTGCATCTTAACATTTTTGCCTCTCCTTATCTTTTTTCGATAATCTTGTCAATAAGACCGTATTCAAGCGCCTGCTGAGGAGTCATGAAATTATCTCTGTCAGTATCCTTTTCAATTGTTTCAAGGGGCTGACCTGTCATTTCGGAAAGCAGGGTGTTCATCTTGTTCTTGATACGGATAATGTGATTTGCATGGATTTCAATATCGGAAGCCTGCGCTCTGCCTGTACCGCCTAAAGGCTGGTGAATCATGATTTCGCTGTTGGGGAGAGCAAGACGCTTGCCCTTTGCACCGGCAGCAAGAAGAAATGAGCC
>CALAEU010000098.1 GCA_937891215.1 uncultured Clostridia bacterium | reverse complement strand
CAACAACGAAGTTTGTTCTGCCCTTCATTACTTCATTCATTCCTTGCTGCACAAGCAGCTCTGTTCTTGTATCAACAGAGGATGTTGCTTCATCAAGAATTAATATTGACGGATTTTTTAAAAAGGCTCTTGCAATTGTGATTAATTGCTTCTGACCACCCGAAAGATTATCACCATTCTCTGTGATTTTTGTATTATATCCTTCTGGAAGCTCTTTAATGAATACATCGGCACCGGAAAGTCGACAAGACTCAAAAACTTCTTCATCAGTAGCATTAAGTCTTCCGTAACGAATATTTTCCATTATAGTACCGTCAAAAAGCCAGGTTTCCTGTAAAACCATACCATAAAGTTTTCTTAAATCATCGCGTTTTACAGTTCTTATATCTTTACCGTCAATAGTAATTTTACCACCTGTAACATCGTAAAAACGCATTAAAAGATTTACAAAAGTAGTTTTACCCGCACCAGTAGGGCCCACGAGCGCTACAAGACTACCTTTTTTAACAGTCAACTCAAGGTTTTCCATTAAAGGCTTATCTTCTGAATAAGAGAATGAAACATTCTCAAATTTAATACTGTCATTAAATGTAAGTTCTTCACTTGTCGGTGCGTCAACTTCACTTTCTTCATCAAAGAGTTTAAATACTCTTTCTGCAGATGCCATACAAGACTGAATTGTGTTTGCAATCTGTGCAAGAGTTGACATTGGTGAAGTGAAAAGTTTTGAGTAAGTGATAAATGTGAGAATACCACCGATTGAAAACGCAGTACCCATATCATAAATTACTGTGCCACCTACTGAAAACACACCATTATTTACTATTAAATAACCACCAATAATTGCAACTAATATATAGCCGACATTATCCATTAAATTTATAAACGGACCTATCGTACCTGAAATAAACTGTGCTTTACTGCTTACTTCAACAAGCTCGTCATTTATATCGTTGAATTCATCTTCTGCCAGTTGTTCCTGACCGAAGATTTTCACAATTTTGTGACCTGTGTAAATTTCTTCAACGTGACCGTTAAGTTCACCTGTTCTATCCCATTGTTTTTTAAAGAGTTTTCTTGAAATTGAAAGCACTTTTAAAGCAATTAACGCTGTAAATGGCACAAGTAAAACTATAAACAATGTTAAAAACCAGTTTGTAATTACCATCATAATGAACACACCAACAATTGTAATTACAGAAGATACAATTGAAATTAAATTGTGCTGAAGTGTGTTACTTATATTATCAACATCGTTCATTATACGGCTTAAAATATCACCTTTTGAATTACTGTCATAATATCTTAATGGTAATGATGAAAGTTTTTCGTTGATTTTTTCTCGTAACTGTCTTACAACCTTTGCGGTTACGCCTGCCATTACATACTGTTGAATGAACGAAAATACTGCCATTCCGCCATAAATAATAACAAGTGCTTTTATACAAGGTAAAAGAGAGTCTGCTGAAATAAGTCCACCATTTAATTTGATTTCGACCTGCTCGTTAAGTAAATCGAGAGCCTGTCCTATATAATCTGGCCCGAGCACACTGAAAACTGATGAAATGGCACAAGTTATAACAACTATTATAAAGGCTATCTTCTGTTCCCAGATATATCCAGCAAGGCGTTTTGCACTTGTTTTGAAAGACCGAGCCTTTTCTTCCCCTTCGTGAATTTCACGATATGAAGAATAACGCATTTTTCGTGTAGCGCGTCTTCTTTCGAGGCGTTCCAATCTCTTTTTGTCTAAAACAGGAGCATCTTTTTTCATTCGTCACTCACCCCCGTTTTGCTGAGTTGAGAGTCTGCCATTTCTTTATAAACTTCACAATTTTCTAAAAGTTCTTTGTGAGTACCCTGACCTACAATATTACCATTTTCAAGAACAATAATATTGTCAGCATCTATTATAGTACCAACCCTCTGCGCCACAATAATTATTGCAGAGTCAGTAAGAACTGTTTTTAATTGTACTCTTAATTTACTATCTGTGATAAAATCCAATGCAGAAAAACTGTCGTCAAACATATAGAATTTTGCTTTTTTGACAATAGCTCTTGCAATACAAAGTCTTTGTCTCTGACCACCAGAAAGGTTTGTACCATTCTGCGAAACCATACTTTCTAATTTCTGTGGTAATTTTTCTACAAAATCACGGGATTGTGCTATTTCTAATGCTTCCCATAATTCTTCGTCAGTAGCATCTTCATTACCATATCTTAAGTTGTCAGCAACAGTACCACTGAATAAGAATGCCTGTTGTGGAATATATCCCAATTTTTCGTAAATTGATGCAAAATCCATTTCTCTGACATCTACACCGTCAATTAACACTGCACCATCTGTAACATCATAAAAACGAGGGATTAAATTAATCACTGTACTTTTACCACTACCTGTACTACCGATAATTGCAGTAGTTTTACCTTTTTCTGCAACAAAACTTACATTATTAAGTGCTCTTTTTAAATTACCCTCTTCATCTTTATAATCAAAAACAACATTCTTAAATTCAATTGTTCCATCATTTTCTTCATATGTTGTTCTTTCTTTTACTGTCATTTTTAATTCGTGGTCTAAAACTTCATTTATTCTGTTTGCAGAAATTTTACCACGCGGAATCATAACAAACATTGCAGCAACAGATGCTAACGCAGCAACTATAAATACAAGATAAATTATAAAGCCTTGTAAATCGCCTATTGTGTTTGCTATTTCAGTAGGATCTGTCAATTCATTTACCTGCTTATAACCAACTACAATAAGTACTGCTATAATCATAAATATAAGAAGTGTTACAACAGGGATAAGTCCTGCAAAAATTCTCGAAACCTTTAAGTTAAGACTTGTTAAATCGTCATTTGCTTTTTTAAAGCGTCTTTCTTCATACTCAGTTCGGTTAAAAGCTCTTATAACTCTTACACCATTAAGTTTTTCGCGTGTTACGAGGTTAAGTTCATCTACACCATTTTGAATCTTTTTAAAGAAAGGTACAACTGTTTTTGCAATTGCAATTGCAATCACTGCAATAACAGGACAAACAATTAAAAGAACCTTTGAAAGACCCGGGGCCATAATAATTGCCATTGCAGTACCACCAATTAACATAATCGGTACAGAAATTATACTTCTTAAAAGCGCTATTAATAACTCGCCTATTTGTCTTATATCGTTTGTTGTTCTTGTAATAAGTGACGGAATACCAATTTCATCAATATCACCTTGTGAGAATGTCTGTATCTTAGAAAATACCATTCTTCTTAAATCACCTGTAAAAAGGGCTGAAACTTTACTGGAACAATAACTGTTGGCAATTGATATAAACATTGCAATAGTACAAAGAGCAATCATAACAGCACCAATGTTTCTTATGTAATTCAAATCACCTTTTGATATACCGTTATTTATAAGCATTGACATCATAAGCGGAAAACCTAATGTCATAACATTACTTATAGCCGCAAGTAAAACTGTAAAGATTGCGAATCTTTTATGAGGTTTTAAATATCTGAAGAGCTTTATCATAAAAAACTCACATCCTTTCACTAAGTTTTAAAATCCCATAGATATACATTTTCATTATACCATAAAATTATATATATTAGCAACAGTTTTTAGCAATAAAAAACCGCTACAAGAAAAATCTTGTAGCAGTTTTTAAATTATTTTGACCAGATTGCATAAAGAGTTACATTTTCACTGAGTGTGATTTTGTCCCCTGATTTAATTTCTGCAGTCTTTGAATCTTTATCTTTCGACCAACCAAGGAATTTTGCACCTTTTAAAGTTGGTTGTGTATCGCTTATTACAATTTTTGCGCCTGATTCACCAATCTGCTCATTTGGTGTATTTAAACCACCATTTGCATCATAGGTAACTGTACATTTTTCTGTTTCATCGTACTCAACAACAAAACCTGTTAAAGTTTTTGCTTCAAAAATACCTGCAACAGACCATTTTGCTGAACCATCGTTAAGCATTACAGCATAGTTTTCTTTACCGTTGTTGAACTTCACTTTGCTCTGATAGTTACTGTAATCTATTGAAGTAACTTCACGCTTTGTACCACTTACACCTAAATAATACTGATCGCATTGTTTAAGAAGAAGTGAAAGAAGCTGATTTTCAGAAGCAGTTTCAATTTCTACTAATTTACCACCTTTTGCTTTTGCAAATGCAGTAGCTTGTTCATAAGTTAAAGAACTGTCATAAATTTCATATCTGCTGCCACCAAAAGATGCTGTGTTAGCAGGAATCATTTTATCAATCTGAATTTCACAAATAAAACCAGTTTGACGCTTATCACTTACAGTTTCCTGCCATGTGCCATCAGCATTTACAATAACTGCAGTAAAATTAGCTTTTGGAGAACCAGTTAAATTTGTGTAATCATATTCTTCGCCACTATTCCAACGATAAATCCCATTTTCTTTATCTGATAAACCTATATAATATTTATCATAAGAACCATTTTCAATAATTTCGTTCACTATTTCCTGCTCATCTTCACTTGTGATTGCTACAAGGTGACCACCCATAAGTTTACATACTGATTCTGCTTCACTATATGGAAGTGACATATCGAAGAGTGCATAAATACTATTTTCTGTTGTTTTTATAGCATCCGCTCTGCTAATATCTGAAACTTTGGCAGAACGGTCCTGATAATTAGGACGTGCAATATAATTGATACGAGCGTGGTTGTGAGCTGAATAACCTGTTGATACAGGGTAAGTAATAGCTCTTACCGCGTCTGACATATTACCTTCAACTGTATAAATATATTGGTCATCTGCATCAACAATGGAAAATGCAGAGGTAATCTGGTCTGTATCAGATACCAAGACAGTTGGTTTGGAATATTCCTCCGGCTCTGATTCTCAATCAGTCTGGTTAATACCTTATGCAGAAGGTGAAGTTACTCTGCGTGCAGAACTTGCAGATAATCCGAGTGTTTATGCTGAGTGCGCTGTTCCAGTATCTAAAGCACAAGTATCTAGTGTATCAATCTCTGCTCCGAATCAGATTTCGATTGGATCCACAGCAGATGCCTGGGCATATGCGTATGACCAATACGGAAACAGTCTTAACAACTATGAGCTATTTGAATGGACAGTCAGCGCTAATCTGACATTGACAACTGATACGAATAATCGTCGTCATGCAATCATTAGTCCTGTGTCTCCTGGTTCATGTATTATCAGTGTAAAAACTATGACAAGCCCGCAGAAGATTGCAACCAGTAATATTCTGGTGATGCCGGAAATTATTTCGGGTGTTGGCAGTCCGGATTATTTGACCCTTCAGAGAACAAATAATCTGACGCTGAATTCTGTAGATGGTGATGCATGGGCACATCTTTGTGATGAATCAGGAAATTGGATTCATGGAACTGCCATTTCCTGGAGCAGCAGTAATGAAAATGTTGCAGTGATTTCGGTGCGTCCGGATGAAACCTATCCGACAGAACATGTAATGATTACACCGAAAGGAGTGGGTATTACTGAAATTACTGCATCAGCAAATGTTGGTGGAAATGTACTTTCCAAATCGTTTGTCCTTGCCGTTGAAGAAACAGTTCCAAGTAAAATCTCTACCAGTATCCCTAAGTATCTCTCCGAATTCTCAGTTGAATATTTACATTCTGTACATATATTAGACCAGTTTGGAAACATTATCCAGAATACTGATACATCCTATGAACTTTCCGGAACTGCAGTAGATATTCATCCACACAAGAGTTATTACTGGTGGCATGATACGGAAAAGTATTACACCAATAATTTGGAGATTACCCCAAAATCTATTGGTACTGCTGAAATCACAATCAGATATGGTGACCTTACCGAAACAGAAACAGTTTCAGTGGTTGAAACCATCCCTACATCTATTCGGATTAACAATGAACCATTGGGAATCTCCACCAGTTCAAATAACTACATATATGCATACATCCATGATCAGTTTGGCGCCAGAACTACACTTAGGGTAAACTGGATTAGCTCTGAATCATCTATTCTTACCACTGAAAAGAATGGGGACAACGGAGTAAGACTTCTTCCGCATGCAGTTGGGGCAGTTACTCTCACTGCCT
>CALAEU010000097.1 GCA_937891215.1 uncultured Clostridia bacterium | reverse complement strand
GAACCAGACGCTCTACCAAACTGAGCCACACCCCGAGAGGTATTATACACTATCTTTAAGCAATAGAATTATACATTATCTGTTTTGTAAAATCAAGTGTTTTAAAATCTTTTTTAATATTAAATATTAAAGTTTTAAAAAATGTTATATAATTATAATAACATTGAAAGTTAATGTTTCAACTGATGGTAGAGCTAATAAAAAAACTCCCCACTCAACCAGCGGTTTGTAGACTTTTTCACACAATCGCCTTACAATAATGGTGAAAGGAGGGCACAAAATGGACCAGATTAAAATTGGTAAATTTATTAAAGAGTGCAGAAACAAGAATAATCTGACACAAATGCAGTTGGCAGAAAAACTCGGAATTACCGATAGAGCTATTTCTAAATGGGAAAATGGCAGAGCAATGCCTGATTCTTCTATAATGCTCGATTTGTGTAAAGAACTTAAAATTACAGTAAACGATTTATTATCAGGGGAGGTTGTTGTTATGGAAAATTACAACGAAAATTCAGAAAGAATCATACTTGAAATGGTAAAAGAAAAAGAAAAAAACGCCCAACTTTTATTAAAATGTGAAATTTTAATGGGCATAGTGTGTATAATTATAATGTTATCTTTAACTATAATTGCTTCTTATGTGACAATGGAGGAATGGCTCAGGGTTCTGCTTATTTTAATTGGCTTTGCTCCGATTGTTATTGCATGTCCGTTTATGCTTAAAATTGAGCAGATTGCTGGCTTCTATGAATGTAAGCATTGTCACCATAAATATGTTCCGACATATAAAAGTGTATTCTATGCTATGCATATTAACCGTACTCGTTATATGAAATGCCCTGAATGTCACAAAAGAAGTTGGCAGAAGAAGGTTGTTAGTAAAGATTAATTTATTGTATTACCCTGTGAGGTGAAACGAATGGAAATTGAAAAAATTATAATAGGTGAAAATACAAAATATCCTTTGAATGGATTGTTGACATTGCCGGAAAATATAACCGAGCCAGTACCTGCAGTTGTGTTTGTTCATGGTTCGGGTTCAAGCAATATGGATGAAAAAGTTGGTCAATTAACGCCTTTCAAAGATTTAGCAGAAGGTCTTGCAAATAAAGGGATTGCATCCATCAGATACGACAAAAGAAGTTTTGCTCACGGCTTGAAAATGGTGAGAGATAAAAGCACGATAATAACCGTAAAAGAAGAAACCATAGACGATGCTATTCTTGCTACAGAACTTTTAAAGAAAGATTCAAGAATTGATTCTCATAATATATTCATTATAGGTCATAGTATGGGGGGAATGTTAGCGCCACGTATTGATTCTGAGGGCGGTAAATACAAAGGGCTTATTATTATGGCCGGAACTCCACGCAAATTAGAAGACGTTATGTTAGAACAAAACGAAGCCGTTCTTAGCTCTACTAAAGGCTTGGTGAATTGGATTGTGAGAAAACAAGTAGCAAAATTATCGGGTTTGTTTTCAGGGTTATATGAACTTTCAGACGAAGAGGCAAAGAAAAAGAAAGTTATGGGTGGTACTACTCTCTACTATTTTAAAGAAATGGGAGAGCACTCTGTTGCTGATTACCTTGCGACAACAAAAAAAACAATGCTTATTGTACAGGGCGAAAAAGATTTTCAAGTTTCGGTAGAAAAAGATTTTAACGAATACAAAAGACTTTTAAACGATAAAACTAACGTAGAATTCCGTTTATATGAAAATCTTAATCACGCTTTTGTGAATTACTTATATAGTGATATTTTAAAAGCTAAGCAGGAGTATAATACTGAAAGACATATAGGCGAAGAAGTTATTTCTGATATTGCAGATTGGATTATGAAGAATGTATAAATAAAACCCGGTATCACCATTGATACCGGGTTTTATTTATCTTGCAAGTTTTAACCACACCGCCATATCTGCTTCGCCACGGTTTGCAAATGTGTAATATGGTACAAGCATTAAGCGTATTGGTTTTTTAGTATTTTTGAGTGGTCTGTAAAGTCCTTCAAAGTTTTCTGTTACAAAAGCATCAACTTCCATAATGTTTGCTTTAAAGAATTCGGCATATTTTATTGTTTCATTAAGCGTTTTAGAAAGTGATATTTCAGAAATCTTGTAGTCAGTGTCAATATCTTCAAGACAATAAATAAATGGTCCGTAAGATACTGCAACTCTGCCGAAATTCTGGTCAATTAATGGATTCGCTTCATTTAAAACTGCTTTCATTTTTAAATCGAGTTCAATACTGAGCTTCTTGCCCTCGCATTTAATGTAAATAAATCCGTCAGTTACTTTTGGTTTAACAATCTTTTTATCTACTGTAACGGTGAATTTCTGACACCAACCGGGAATTCTTAAAGCGATTTTTTTGTTTTCGCATTTGCCTGAAACAGCAATTTTGATTTTTCCTTTTAATGGGTAGTCAGTTGTCTGTTTTATTTTTATACCATCAAATGCAGCTGTGGATTTTGCATAGTGGTGAATATAAATTGTATCATCATCTTTGGTGTAAAGAAAATCACCGAAAGACTCAATAAATCTTGCAAAGTTTGGTGGACAACAAGAACAATCAAAAAGTGCCTGTCTTTCAGTAGCAGGGAAGTTCTGGTTTTCCATTCTGTATTTATGAGTGAGTCTGCGTTCTTTTAAGTTGATTTCGAGTGGATTTGTGTAGAAAAATTCTCTGCCGCTTATAGAACAAGAAGCAAAAATGTTGTTATATATAACTCTTTCTGCGACATCGTCATAAAGAGAGCTTATATCCAACAGATTCATTCGTTTTGCAAAGAGTGCAAGAGCAATACCTGCACAACTTTCAGAGTAGGCAAACTGGTTTGGTAAATCGTATTCTTCAGTAAAACATTCGCCTAAGATTCCTGAGCCCACGCCACCGGTAATATACATTTTTTTATTTGCAATATCACTAAAAAGTGCTTTACAAGCACTTTTTAATTCTTCATCATTGTCAATTCTTGCAAGGTCAGCCATAGCACAGTAAAGATATTCTGCTCTTACTGCGTGGCCTATAGCAGATTTCATTTCTCTGACAGGCTCGTGACTTTGCTCGTAGGTAAAATCAGTATGGTTATATACAGGTTTGTCTTTTTCGTTATTACCTCTTAAATTGATAAAGTAACGGGCAAGTTTTAAATACTCCAATTTATCTGTATATTCCCAGAGTTTTATCAATGCAAGTTCAATTTCTTCGTGACCTGGTGTTGCAAAATCTGCAATATATTTATCCATAAATACATCTTTAATATGAAGCACATATTTTTCCATACATCTTAAAAATTTAGATTTGCCTGTTGCTTTGTGATACGCAATTGCCGCTTCAATTAGATGGCCTGCACAGTAAAGTTCGTGTGCATCACGATTTGTAAACCTTTTGGTAGGTTCGCATACAGTGAAGTATATATTGAAGTATCCATCAATAAACTGATTGTCATAAATCCAGTCAACTATTATGTCAATTACTTCTTCTAAAGATTCGTCCGGTGCGTTTATGAGTGAGTAAGAAACACCTTCAATCCATTTTGCAATGTCAGAGTCCCAGAAATAGTGTGGTTTCTTTTCGTCACCTGGTTTCCAGTCACAAGCAAAAGCGGTAACTCTGCCGGAATCGTAAAATTGTTTGTAGATTACTGGCATTGTTACATCTCTGTTAGTATTCTGTTTTGCTTCCCAAAAACCACCTAAATCAATGTTTTCAAAAGATATTTGTTGCATTTTGCCACCTCACAGATAAAATCTGATAACATTATAACGATTATAGTTAGTCGAAACAGTGTAAAATTACACTGTTTCGATACCAAATCATATATTTGGTATCGAATTTTCTTTGAAAATTCGACTATAATCCTTTCAATGACTGTAATGCAAAATTGTATTTATGAAAAACAATTTTGCTAAAAGCCGATAAAATCGGCTTTTACGAAACGCAGTTGCGTTTCGACTAATTACAATCATTATACAATAAAAATAAACTTATATCAACAAAAGTTTTTTATGAAAAAGTTCACAAAGTTTTTTGATGAAGGTTTAAAACAACTACTTACCAGTAGGGGAATTAGGGTGAATAAAAGTTGGGTTATTGTGAAATGTGTACAAAAACAACTGACAGTGTTTAGTGGATTTGTTTAAAGAGGGTGCAAAACGACAAATTATGATATTTCACGAATTTTCGTCATAATGCACAAATACAAGAAGATTTAGTTGTGCAAAATAACTTGACATTTGTGAAAAGTGTGATATAATCTACTCGTAAGTTGAACAAAACAACTAAAGCAAAACAAACAAAGGAGTTAAACACAATGATGAACTTAAACGAAATCAAAAATCAACTTTTAGAAGAAATCGAAAGTGAAAAAGGCTTTTCATTAAGAAAGCTTGCAAAAATCATTGAGTTAAACGCTGTTCTCAACAACCTTTAATATTTTTTAATCTAAGGTTGTTAGAGCAACTCTAACCCACCACCCATAACACTCTTTTTCCCCTTTGGAGTGTTTTCATATATTATTTTCTATTCATATTTTATGGGTTCAGAAACTCCTGAATCCAAAAAGCCAAAATCACGCACCAGGACAAGAGCCCTGCTGCGTGGCTTTTTTTGTTTTTATGCTTTTAAATTTGTTTGCTTTATGGTATAATATATAGTATATTTAATTTTACTTTTTGGAGTATGTTATGGAATTTGAATTAGCAAAAAAGAGAGTGGAAGAATTAACAACTATTCTCAATGATTGTATTGAAAAATATTATATGGGTAATGAGAGCGATGTGTCTGACTACGATTATGATATGATGATGCGTGAACTGTCAGAACTTGAAGATGAATTCCCTGAACTTTTAAAGACAAATTCACCAACTCACAGGGTAGGTGGTAGAAGTGATGAGAATTTATTTACAAGTGTTACTCATACAGTACCAATGGAAAGTTTGCAGGATGCATTTTCAGATGAAGAACTTTACGATTTTGAAAGGCGCGTAACATCTGTTTTAAGTGATGAGGAATATACAGTTGAACCTAAAATTGATGGCCTTTCATGTTCACTTGAATACCGTGACGGCGTTTTAGTCAGAGCATCTACCCGTGGTGATGGTCTTGTGGGTGAAGATGT
>CALAEU010000096.1 GCA_937891215.1 uncultured Clostridia bacterium | reverse complement strand
ATGTAATTAATACACCTTTCGCCGCGTTCTGCGTTTTGGCTGTTGGGGTTGTGAGTGTTCTTGAAACGACCTCATAAAAAGTGGCTTGTTGTCCGTAATAATCACCAATGCCCTGTATTGTAAGTGTATTGTAACCAATTATATCCATTTTAGGATCTTCAACAATATAGTCGACACCTTCGACTAATTCAACACCTTCATAAATTACGGATTTTATTTCCGGCTTTTTATCTATACCCAAAACAACTCGCTCTTTAACAAGTTCTATTTTAGCAAAGTAAATATCTTTTTTATCTACAGCTTTTTCGAGACCGCCACAAACAGAGCAAATCATTTCATAATAAGTTTCGTGGTCATTTCTTTCAAATTTATGACCATTGCCACATTTAAATTCAGTTATCGGCATACACTTAAAACCATTTGAGGTGAAATATTCGTATGCTTTACTATTTGTAGAATAATAATAGAAAAGAGTTGTATCATTGGTTGGTGCTACAATATTAGTTAATTTAACAACAGAATCAGGTATTACGAGTGTTGTCAAATCACAATAAAGTGCAGCATCGCCAATTTCTAACACACCCTCAGGAATTACCATATCTTTTACTTTTGCATTTGCAAAGGCAAAAGAATCAATATATTTTAAACCAGCGTTAAGAGTAATTTTCTTAAATCTTGCCTCTTGGAATGCCTGAGCACTTATAGTTACAATATTAGTTGGAACAACATACTCACTTTTACCATTGTTTCCTACGCAGAGAATAAGTGTGTTACCGCTACATAATGCATCGTTCTGTACATAGAATGTTTTATTGTTTTCATCTACTGTAATTTTCTCAATTAAGCAACTACCATATGCACCAGGTACAAAAAGCTTCATTGATGCTGGTATATGAATAGTTTTAACCTTTGTATTCTGGAAAGCGTATTGTCCTATAACTTCAACATTTGCAGACAAATCACATTTTTCAAGATTAAAACAATTACTGAAAGCCCAATAACCGATATACAAAAGAGTACTTGGTAATTTCACTTCTTTTATATTGATACAATGTTCAAATGCAAGCCCTGTAATTTCTTTAACACCATTTGGGATAGTAACAACACTACCCTGATATTGCGGAGGACAATAAATAAGAACCTCCATATCCGCACTATACAAAATACCATTTACAAGTTTCATATATGGGTTATTTGTAGCAAGATTTATAGTTTTCACCTTACTACAAACACTTGGACCAACACCGTATACAGAATAAGTTGTAGTTTCACTGTTGTATCTTGGCATAGTCCAATCCATTGTTGATGGAATGTTTATTGTTTCAAGGTTATCACAATGATACATTGTTTCATTTGATATTGCTTTTATACCTTCGCTGAATGTAATAGTTTTTATAGTATTATTATTCTCAAAAGCTGAACCACCAACCGAATAAACCTCATAACCATTTACTGTAGCAGGTACAACAACATTCTCTGCGTTACCTGTGTATTTAGTAATAGATGTAACACCATTAAATACCCAATATTCAAAATCACCATCCACACCAGTGAATGAAATATCTTGTGCATAAGAAAGTGAAAGTGGATATTGTTTTATAAAAGACTCTTCTTCAAAGCGTGATTCATTTTTATGATTATAAAAATCATTTTTTCCTTTCAAATAATATGCATAAGATGATTTACCTGCATCCCATGTGGAGTCAAGATAATAGTAATAATCACCTAATTTAACAATATTCCAAGCATGATTCTGCCCGAGACTTGTACCTGTAATAACTCTTGAATCAAGACCAACCTCTTCAGCTAACCTGTAGTATAAAAGAGCATAGCCCTGACAAACAGCAGTTTCATTTATAAGTGCTGCGTAAGGAGTGAATTTTAAATAATAAGATTCGTTATTTAAATTTGCATTGTCATAAGTTATGTTACTTGTAATATAACGATAAATAGCATCTGTTTTTGCTCTTTCAGTAGTAGATTCTGTAAAAGCAAAAGACGCAATAACCTCTTCAACCTTTTGAGTCAATTCTGCTTCCTGCTCGGCAGTTGTGTAATACTCGTAACTGATAATATATTTATAGTAACAGTAAGTACCATCAGAAACACCGTTTATAGCTACAGAAGATGATTTATAACCCAAGCGCAAAGAATCGCCTTGTGTTGCTATATTTGTTTCTTTAAACGCAAGTTCCTGAAGTTCGCTGAACAAAGAGCTTGCGGTTTCTTCTGTCAATTGTTCATTTGTTTTATAATAAACAGTAACAGTAGCAAGTCTGTCTTCCATCCCCTCACGGATAACAGTAGCCGATACGTCTTTATCGCTTGAATAAAGTGTTGTGTCAAATTCAGACAAATCACCAGAATAATAAACCTCAGGTTTTACTGTGATGACCTCTGATTCGTCAATCAAACCTTTATAAAGTGGGTTAATTTGCTCTTCAATTTGATAAGTGCCAAGATATTTTAAATCACTATTAAAAGCACTTGCAGTCATAGGTACACTGAACCAGATGCCTACAACAAATAAAATTGATAAAAGTGAGCATAAAATTCGTTTCATAAAAAACACTCCTTTTTTAAGATATAAATAAACCTATCATACTATAATTATAAATCTTTTTTTATCCCCATACAATAAACAATACCCCCAAATTTTACACTGTGACTTTGTAAATATACAATAAATAAAGCCTGACAGAAATCTGTCAGGCTCATAATCAATCTGCTTTTTCCTTTGCTTCTCTGCCCTCTTTGAGCAGTTTTTTCAGTTCATCTGCATCGTCATTTTTCATAGCATCACTGTATTTTTTTAGTTCATCTATAAGAAAGTCGAGTTCAAATATAAGATTATCTTTATTTTCTAAAAACAACTCCGTCCACATTGTTTCGTTTAAGTATGCAACACGGGTTAAATCTTTGTAACTACCAGCAGAAATACCCTTTCTTTGAGTTGATGATGGACTTTTTACATAGGCATTTGAAACAATATGAGCAAGTTGAGATGTAAATGCAATAAGTTTATCGTGTCTTTCTGCTGTCATAACAGATACACGACCGAAACCAATAGAAATAATAATCTCTCTTGCATTTGCAAGTGTTAAAATATCTTCATTCTCCTTGGGAGTTAAAATAAATGGTGCATTATGGAACATTGTATCCTTTGCATTTTCATAACCTGAAAACTGTGTACCTGCCATTGGGTGCCCACCTATAAATGTAAACCCGTTTTGTTCTGCAATATTAAAACAATCTTCACAAACACAACGTTTTACACCAGCACAGTCAATTACTATTGCATTCTCTTTAAAGTTCTTTGCGTTTTTTATTAAATATTCTTTTACTGCTTCAGGATAAAGCGGTATAAAAACGTAATCACATTCATTAAGATTTTCGCTTGTGAGTTCTTTATTTATAGACTTATCTTTCAATGCAGATTTCACGGTAGTTTCTGAAATATCGAAACCATACACTTTATGATTTGTATTTTTCTTTGTTGCTTTTGCAAGTGAACCACCAATAAGACCTAAACCTACGATACCTATAACCATAACATTTCTCCTGTAATTTGATGTTTTGATTGTATCACTTGAAATTTTGTTTGTCAATAATCGATATAACGCAAATATTTAATTAACACTATCGAAAAACTCGATTGGATAAATAAAAAAATAAACCGTAGCATTTGCTACGGTTTTAATGTACCCTGAAAACTGAATAAAGGAAAGCGAAGAAACAAACGAAATGGTCAAGCCCTCGACCTATTAGTACTGCTTAG
>CALAEU010000095.1 GCA_937891215.1 uncultured Clostridia bacterium | reverse complement strand
AGCTAAATTCTTAGATGAAAAAGTAGAAAAGAATAAAGAAAAAATTGAAAAGTATTATTCAACAGAAAATCATAATGATGACGGTGTAGCTACTTGTGGTCTTACTTGTACTTTATTAGGTCACAAATTGGAAAAATCTTGTGTTTCAACAATAACCCATAAAGTAAGAGCAACTTCGCCAAGATGTAATAAAAAGACATACGCCTATGAAGCATGTACCCGTTGTGATTATGAACATTCAGATTTATTGTCAAATACATACATCGTTTGTTGTTCATAATAATTTCATTTCATTATTAAAATAATAAGGAACTAATTACAAAGAAAATTGCAAAAATTTAAATACGAACTAATTACAAATTAATTGCCTGATGCATACCCCAAATATGCATCAGGCAAAACCTTTTTTAAAATAAAAAGTAGTATGGCTAGTGTGGTTAGTATGGCTAGTGTGGCTAGTTGGTTAGTATTATAAAAAAACTGCAATCTATCATTTAAAGATTATCCATAAATCTGAAATGATAGAATGTGGTCATTTTTATTCATATTAAATTATAATCAACGCGAAGCGTTTCCGAAATTTTTAACTTTCAATTTTCAATTCTCGAAACAATCCTCTTGCAACCAATAACTAATATATGTTATATTCATATATATAATAATTACTCGTGTTAAGGAGAAAAATATGAATTACCGTAAAGACAAAAATGGCAATGACTTATCACTTTTAGGTTTCGGTTGTATGCGCTTTCAGAAGAAGTTAGGCAAAATAAATATGGAACTCTGCGAAAAGCAGATTATGAATGCATTTAATAATGGTGTTAACTATTTTGATACTGCATTTATTTATCCTGGTAGTGAAAGTGCAATTGGTGAAGTTTTCGAGAAGAATAATATTCGTGAAAAAATATACATCGCAACTAAATTGCCACCACAACTGATGGTGAATACTGATGTTTTAAATAAACTTTTTAAAGAACAACTTAAAAGATTGAGGACTGATTATATCGACTTTTATTTATTCCACATGATGAGCGATATAAAAGTCTGGGAACGCCTTAAAAGTATTGGAATTGAAAAGTGGATTGAAGATAAAAAGGCGAGTGGAGAAATAAGAAATATTGGTTTTTCATATCACGGTAACACAGAGAAATTCTGCGAAATTATTGACGCGTACGACTGGGATATGACACTTATACAATACAATTATCTTGACGAACATACTCAGGCTGGCAGAAAGGGGTTAGAATATGCTCACAGCAAGGGTATTCCTGTTATGATTATGGAGCCGCTCCGTGGCGGTAAACTTGTTAATAATTTACCTGATGAAGCAAAAGAAATATTCAAAAATCATGAAGTTCAACACACCCCTGCACAATGGGCTTTCAAGTGGCTTTTCAGTCAGAAAGAGGTTACAACAGTTCTTTCTGGTATGAACTCAGAAGAAATGGTTGCTGATAACATAAATACGGCATCTGTAACAAAAATCGGTGAATTAACCGAAGCGGATGAAGCGATGCTCAGAAATGTCGTTAAAGCAATTAACCACAAAATGAAAGTCGGTTGTACAGGCTGTGGTTACTGTATGCCTTGCCCACAGAATATAAATATAAGCGGTACATTTTCTGCATATAACACACATTTTACGGGCAATAAATTTTTAGGATTTAAAGAATATTTAAGAGCAACTGCTTTTAGTGGTAATGAACCTGCATCAGTGTGTATAAATTGTGGAAAATGTGAAAGTCATTGCCCACAAGCTATTGAAATAAGAAAAGAACTTAAAAATGCAGTTAATACATTAGAAACACCAATGTATAAAACTGCAAATAAGGTTATTGGAAAATTCAGTAGCAAAAAATAATTATTCAGATTATAATAAGTTTTAATTATAAATTAAAGGTGATTTTATGAACAAGTCAAAATATGTTGACACTTCAATCGGAACTGTTGCAGAAGAAGACAGCATTGAGGAATGTCACGGTGGAGGTAAAACATACCCAGGGGCTTCAGTTTCAGGTGGTATGGTACAACTTTCACCAGATACAGTAACCGGTGGCGATAATGGTAATGGTTATAACTATTGCCACGACACAATAGAAGGTTTCAGCTTTAACCACATGAGTGGTATTGGTTGGTATGGTGACTTAGGAAATCTTCAGATTATGCCTGTTACAGGTGAAACAGATTTAAGAAGTGGTAGTAACGAACATGTAGAATTTAAAAATGGAACAAAAGGCTGGAAGTCGGAGTTTTCCCATGATAGCGAAGTAACAGAAGCCGGTTACTATGCAGTAAAATTAGACCGTTATAATATTTTAGCAGAAGCAACCGCAAATGTTCACACGGGTATGTTAAGGTTTACTTATCCCGAAAAGAAACAAGCAAAAATTATAATGAATTTTTCTCGCAGAATCGGTGGTAAAGCGGATTTTGAAGAAATTAAAATGGTTAATGAAAATACCATTGAAGGTAAAATTGTATGTACACCAAAAGGTGGCGGTTTCGGTCATGGTCATGGTAATATATTTTATGATTTTTATTTTACATGTGAATTGTCTCAAAAGCCGTTAAAAACACAATTTTTTTCAAATGAAGAATTTCAAGATGAAAGCTTAACGGAATTCAGTCACGAAGATGTAGGCTTGATTCTTGATTATGGCGCTTCTGTTACAGAGCCGATAATTTTAAAATGTGGTATTTCTTATACAAGTCTTGAAGGTGCAAGGAAAAATTTAAAGGCGGAAATGACCGACTTTGATTTTGATGCACAAAGAAAATGTGCTTCTGATTTGTGGAATGAAGTTTTTAGCATTGTAGATGTTGAAGGCAGTAACGAAACAGATTTAAAACTCTTTTATACCTGTCTTTACCATGTGCTTTTAGACCCAAGGGTTTCTGCTGATATTGATGGAAGATTTTCTTTGAATGGTGAAATTATAAAGGATGACAGTTATATTCACCGTACAGTTTTCAGCGGATGGGATGTTTACAGAAGTGAATTCCCACTTTTAGCAATTATTCGTCCTGATATTGTTAATGATGAAGTTAATTCTCTTTTAAAAATTGCAGAAGTGAACAACTCTTCTTTTCCTCGTTGGGAACTTTTAGGAATAAATGCAGGGTGTATGGTTGGTGACCCTGGAGCAATTGTTGTTGCTGATGCATACCTTAAAAATATCAGAAAATTTGATGTTCAGAAGGCTTATGAAATAATTGTTGCTTCAACAAAGGGTGAAAAGGAATTATTCAATAAAAAATTCCACACAATAAGACCTGAGTGCGAACAATATTTAAAAGATGCTTATGTTCCTGAAGAATTGAGCGACACATTAGAATACTTACTTGCAGATTACACGATGTATCTTTTCAGCAAAGAAAAAGGCGACGAGGAAAACGCAGAATATTTTTTAAATCGTGTAAAAAGCTATAAAGATAATTATAATGAAAATCTCGGATTTTTAGCACCAAGAAAAGAAAATGGTGAATTTGTTTTCGAAGAAGATGAATATGATGATGATGGATGCGTAGAAAGTAATATTTTCCAGCAAACGTGGTTTGTGCCTTATGATGTAAAAGGTCTTTTTGAGTTGTTTGGTTATGAAAGAGCGCTTAATCTTTTAGAAAGATTTTTTGAAAAAGCAGAGCTTAGTAGACTTTGGAATGATGATTATAATCACTCTAACGAGCCTTGTCATAATATTACTCATTATTTTGATATTTTAGGGCTTTCACATCGCA
>CALAEU010000094.1 GCA_937891215.1 uncultured Clostridia bacterium | reverse complement strand
CTTTCAGCACTTTCTGGTATATATTCAACATCTGTACCAGTACCACCATAACAACCGATATTTGTGCTCACTATTTCGTTACCGAAAAAGTCAGTTGTTATACCGTCATCAATTTTAACGCCACCACCAATAAGCGGTGAATCTTTTGAAAGTGTAAAGCTATTTATATCAGAAGATTTTCCGCCGGTAAACCCCGGAAGAATATTTCTTGAACTTAAATCTACAAGCGGAGATAATGCATTGTAATAACAGTTGTTTTCATAAACATTTTTTCTTGTAGGGTCAAAATCATATGCAAAATGCTCACCATCTGCAAGAACAATTATGTTGTTTGCAACGTATGAATTATACATATTTTAAGCTGGAATTCACCACAATTTATAATTGTATTATTATAAAAACTGAATTCGTGCTCGCCACAGCTACCAACTGCAGTAGTTGAACGACCAACATTATCATTTACAGAAAGGCAGTAACGGACTGTGTTACCGTGGTGACCGCTGTAGTTCGGATTATTACACATAAAACGAATGTTGTCGTGAGAATAAATATACTGATAAGTGCAGTTATTTGTGTGAGAGTCAAAGTCAACTGCCATACCATCACCAAAGTTTTTCTGACCTGCTATTTCACAATACTGTATTGTACTGTTTTCGCTACCCCAGAACCACATTGCCGCAGTAAAATATTCTATTTCACCGAATTCGTCAACGCCCTCACCCTGACAACAATTTATAGCACGGCAATTTGTAACTAAAGCACCGTCACACATGCCAACTATGACTGCTTCAGCGTCCATTTCGTGAAAATAGCAACCCTCAATAAGCAAACCTTCGTTATAAATCGGGTCTATTTCTGCTTCAGTTTCGCACCAAGGTAATTGCTGGTCATTCCACGAACCCCAAATCATAAAACCATTTGCACAATTATAAACCTCGCAATTTCTTATTGTAAGGTTATTTACAGCATATCTTGACCTTGCAGGAAGACCTTTAACCATAACTGCCGCTCTGCCAACTGCTGCACCGTTTGTGTTATCGTCACGACTATGCACTTTGTAGTTCTGCATATCCTCGAAATAAACATTCTCAATAATAATGCCTTCTGAAGTTTGGTTTAATGTATCTATCCAGATACCGCCACCATTCGGTGCTTTAATATGTAAGTCTGAAACAGTTACATAAGAACAGTCAAAAAGACGAATAACTTCTGTTTTTTCATCCGTCTTTAAAATTGCTCTTTCACCCTCACCGTAAGAAGAAATAACAACAGGATTTTCTTTTGTACCATTACAGGTGAGCAATACGGCACACTCATATTCACCGCCATTTTTAAATAAAAAGTGTGTACCTGGACCTATCTCAAGATTTTTAAGTCCATCAATTGTTTTTATAGGGTTATTTATATCTGTACCGCTGTTGCTATCATCACCATTTATAGCATCAAAATAGTAATAATTTTTAGTATTTTCTAAAGCGAATGCAGAAATACTAACACTACTTAAAACAACAATAAGTACAATAATTAAAGATAGAATTTTAATTGATTTTTTCATAGTTTGACACTCCTTTTATTATTTTATTTTCCATTTTTGCTGCATTATAACACACGGTTCTTCTTCAGATTTAGTTGCATAAAAAACCGTAATCAAATCACCATTAGGAAGTTCAACCGTTGTCGGGTAGCCTATATCGTCACTTGCAGTATTCTCATAAAGACGAATATCCTTTTCCCAGGTTTCGCCACCATCTGTGCTTATCATAACCATAATTCCGTAAGGCTGTTTTCTTCTGCCGTAAGCAGAAATAAGCACTCCTGAACTTGACATAAATAAATGTGCCGGTGCTCCCCCATCTTTTTCGAGAATCATTTCTGGTTCAGTCCATGTTTTACCACCGTCATCAGAAATGCTCTGAAAAACAGTAAAAAGTGTTTCGTCTCCGCCATCAAAAAGCTCTCTGTTTTCTGCACGGATATGACAGATAAGTCTGCCATTTGGCAATTCGAGCATATTCGGTTCATTAAGAACAACATTTTTATCTGACGAAATAATTTTACCAATCAGTTCTGTTTCACCGGTTTCTGTATTAAGACGGTGAACCTCAATACCCGCAAAAATATCACTGAAAACTGTACCCACCCATAAAACAGTGCCATCACGAAGTTCTATAGGTCCGTGCGGAGATGTTATTGGTGAGTGATGAATCTCACCGAATGTTACACCACAATCTTTGCTTATTCTGAAAAGTGCCCCAAGGTATTTTTTCTCATCACTGGGGGTAATTGTATCTATATAACTCTGAACATAATTATTTTCTTTGTTATGTTCCCTTTGCATTTCTGCAGAATTATTGAAAGTAGTAAATATAACACCACTCTCACCAAATGGACAAATACCAGCATCTCTGTCATCAAGAGGTGTATCAATAACCGGTGCAGGAATAGTATATGTTTCACCGTTGTCAAAACTGTATGAAACAACAGATTTACCAAACGGACAGATATGCTCGAGTCTGTATCCGGAAGCACCTACAGCAATTTTCCCATCTTGCAAACGAACCGCAGTCGGCCACGCAAAATAACCATGTTTACTGTGCGGATTTGACATTATTACCTTTGGTTTACCAATAAGCTCTATTTCCATTTTATTCCCCATAATACATTAATTACATAATTATGTTAATATTATAACACTGTATATTGCTATTTGCAACAGGAATGGAAGTAGTTATAAAACAAAAAATCTGCTACCCTTTCGGGTAACAGATTTTATTGTTTTATTAAGAATTAGCCTTTGATAGTCGCCCGTAGTGCAGTTAGCAAAAGTGGGAAAATTACAGTTAAATTAACTTGCAGTGTTTAATATATCATTACTCACACTTTTACTCTATCATTTTTATAAACAGTTTTTAACCCATTGTTTTCGGTGAACACATAGCAATATCCACGATAAATTAAAATAACACTATCGCCGTATTCCTGTTCTTTCTTTTCAATAATTTCTCTTTCAGATTTCATAAGCTGTAGTTTGCTTTTTCCAAACTGATAAGCTTCAAATGCGAGTTCGTCCATTTTATATAAATCTCTGATTCCCATCCGTTCATGCATTCTTTCGCGTGCGTGATTGGTCAGGTATAGGGGATTTTTACGAATATCTAAAAATCCTTCTTCACTGTGCAAATCGGTTTTATAGCATTTAACATTATAATAGCGATTATACTTTCCTTGTCTGTTTCTACCTGCTTCATTGTAGCCTTGTTTATTATATCCATCTTCATCATACTCTTTTGTATGTTGTGGTTGAACTGTCTTTATTGACTTTCGTGGAATTTGTTTCTTTGGTCTTAATAACAATAAAAAGCATATAGCTATCGCCAAGAAAAAAACTATTATTACAGGCAAGTATTCCATTATTTTCACCTCTGGATAATTATAACATTTAGAGTTTGTGTTTTCAACAGATAAAAAAGTTATTTAAAGCTTTTGCAAAAGGCTACATTGAAAGCGCCGGAAAGTTTCTAACTCCTATTGAAAAAGAGATGCTTCCATACGGAGCGAAACTGCTAACATATATGCAAACCGTAAGATTCTTGACTGACTACCTGAATGGTGATACATATTATAAAATACAATATCCCGAACACAACAAGCAACGCACTCTTGCTCAATTTAAGCATTTAAGAAGTATTGAAGAGCATGAAGAGGAGATGAATAACTATATTGCTACTTTATAATAGAAGTTCAAAACCATGCAAAAACAAATAACCATCAAGATGACTTGATGGTTATTTGTTTTATGAAATTTCCAAATCAAATTCTTTATATAGGGTAACGAGATTAGGATTCTGTTCTACCATGTAATTGAGTTTGTCAAGAGGAGAATATATTGTTTGCTTCTCAGTCATCTCTTTTTCCTCAATCAGAATATCAATCTTGCCCGCCTCCAGATCAGCAGCAATCTCGCGCGTCTGCTTGGCTGTCTTCGAGCGGTTGAGATACTCCACACGCACAGG
>CALAEU010000093.1 GCA_937891215.1 uncultured Clostridia bacterium | reverse complement strand
AATGTCCGCTTACTTTTTCACCGCGTTGGCTTCTGATGTAATATCCTTTAGCATCTTCTTTTAAAGTAAGATGAAATTCACCTGCTGCAATAATAATCTGACCAGGTACAACTCTGTCAAAATCTTCTGCTTCTTTAACACGCATTTTACAAATTTTATCAAGTCTCTGAGCATAAAGGTCTGTAAATTTAGGCGGCATATGCTGAACAATCACGACACCGGGTGTATTTGCAGGAAAATCTTTGACAACTTCAATAATTGCTTCTGTACCGCCTGTTGAAGCACCAATAGCAATAACAGATTTACTACCCGCTTTAACATTCATCATAGAAGCGAGTGCACTTGTTGACTGCGTTTTTTGTGCAATTTCTGCAACAGGCTTCATTCTTTTAACTTTAGCTTTTGAAGCAACTTTTACTTTTTCAGTTAATTCTAAGAAAAATTCTTTTATAGCTTCCTGACTTGCATCAGGTTTTTTAACAAAATCAACCGCACCCGCATCAAGAGCATCGAGAGCGTTTATAGGAAGTGAACTTACAACAACAACAGGAATCTGCCTTTTAGGAATAAGAGTTTTTAAAAACTCAATTCCGTTCATACCTGGCATTTCTACATCAAGAGTAACAACATCAGGGTTCAACTCTTCAATCTTACCCATTGCATCTTTTGCGTTAATTGCACTACCAACAACTTCTATATCTTTATCCTGATTGAGAGACAATTGCAATTTGGTTCTGAAAATAATAGAATCATCAACTACAAGAACACGAATAGACAACTAATTCACCGACTTTCAATTATTTTCGTGTTATCTTCTGATATGTAGAAGGTCTGACATAAGTATATCCGGTATATTCTTTATCAATTGATTCTGAATGACCTATAAACAAGTAACCACCTTCACTGGTTGCATCGTAAAATCTTTTTACGAGTTTGTTGGTTGTTTCAGCATCAAAATAAATCATAACATTGCGACAGAAAATAATGTCAAACGGTTTCTTATAAACAATCGGGTCCATAAGATTGAATACTTTAAAAATAACTTCTTTACGCATAGCCTCAGAAATCTGATAACTTCCGTCAGGTTGCGATTTAAAGTATTTTGAACGCCAGACAGGTGGTAAATCCGTAAGATTATCAGCAGAGTACACACCCTTCTTAGCTTTTTCGAGTACTTCGGTAGAAATATCTGTCGCAAGAATTCTTGTGTCCCAAAGATTTTTCCTAGGACCGAAATACTGGTCAATTGTCATAGCTATATTATACGCTTCCTGCCCAGCAGAACAACCCGCACTCCAAATTCTCAATTCTCTTTGTCTGCGTTTTTCAAGGTCTGGAAGTGCTACATTCTGAAGAAAATCAAAATGTTCATTTTCTCTACCAAAATAAGAGTGATTTGTAGTGATTTTATTTAAGAATAAATTCATTTCTGTGCCACTCTTATCATTGAGAAGCATATTGAAATACTGTTCAAAATTTGTAAGTCCCTTGGTTTTAAGTGTTTGTGAAAGACGCCCTTCAATAAGCTGTCTTTTCTTTCTCAAATCAATACCATAAGTTCTGTAAACAAAATTAACAATCTTTTCAAATTCCGCATCAGTAATGTTTACAATCGGACTATTCTGAGCAACCATTTGTTATTCCCCTTTAATTTATATTATTGATTATAATTGAAGTGAATTAACATCCTGCTCTAAGAATTTAACACAGTCAATATTAAGAACAATTTTATCATCTATTTCAGAAACAGAGTCAAGGTAATTACTCACAACATCACCCATATCAGGTGGTGCAACAAGTTGTGATTGTTCAACTGTAACAACTTCAGAAACGCGGTCAACAATCAAACCTACACTTGTATCATGAACATCTAAAACAACTATGCAAGTCTGACTATCATATTCTCTTTCAGGCATAGCAAATTTAAGGCGAACATCAATAACAGGAACAACACCACCACGAAGGTTAATAATACCTTTAACATACTCTGGTGTACCAGGAATGTCTGTGATTTTCGGAACCTGAATTATTTCTCTTACTGATGTTAATGATAAACCATAATAAGCTTCATCAATTCTGAATAACAAATATCTGTTGCTTAATTCTTCAATTACATCTGTATTCATTGTTACATTTTCATTCATAATATATTTTCTCCTTTGATTATTGATTATTTCTTATTATTTGCGATTAATGTAGCTGCATCTATAATAAGACTTATGCTACCATCACCTAAAATACTACAACCTGAAAGACCCATTTTCTTTAATCCGTAATGATTGAAGAGCACTGGGAAAGGTTTAACAACAACCTGATATTCGCCTAAAAGCTCATCTGCGAAGAAACAAGCGTTACCATTACCGCTTTCAACATGTATGAGAAGACCCTCTGTAAATGGCTTTTCTACATCACCTGTACCAAATACTTTATGTAATCTGTAAATCGGGTAACATTCACCACGAATCATAATCATTTCAGCACCATTTGTGTTTTTAACAATAGATGATTCATCTGTAAGTCTGAATAATTGCTTTATAGATGTAATCGGTAATGTAAATACATTATTACCAAGACCAATATTCATACCATCAACAATAGCAATTGTAAGTGGTATTTTGATTGTAAATGTTGTACCTTCATCTTTTACGCTATTAATAGAAATCGAACCATTGATTTGTTCAATGTTCTTTCTTACAACATCCATACCAACGCCTCTGCCTGAGAATTCAGTAACAGTAGTGTTAGTTGAGAAACCTGGTGCCATAATAAGATTGAACGCTTCTTTTTCTGTATATTCACTTTCAGGTTTTGTGAGAATGCCCTTTTCTTTTGCTTTTGCAATAAGTTTCTGAGCATCAAGTCCTGAACCATCATCGGTAATATCAATTAAGATTTCGCCACCTGCATTACGTGCGTGAAGAGTGACTGTACCCATTTCTGGTTTACCTAATTCTCTACGGCGTTCAGGTGATTCAATCGCATGGTCAACAGAGTTTCTTACCATATGCATAAGTGGGTCAACGATTGCATCATTGATTGTTTTATCAACTTCCGTATCTTCACCTATTGTAACAAGCTCAACTTTTTTGTCGAGTTTCTTACTCATATCGCGGACAATTCTGCTCATCTTGTGGAATGTACCCTGAAGCGGCACCATTCTTATAGACATAACAATATCCTGAAGTTCGTCTGTTAATTTATCTAATTCGCGAAGAGATTTTGTAAAGTTGTCAAGTTTTAAATCCTGAATATCAGGGTTACGAGCAACCATTGATTCAGTAGTAACAATTTCACCAACAAGGTCCATAAGCTTGTCAAGTTTAGCCTGATTAACGCTTAAAAGACTCTGTTTTGCATTTTCTTTCGCTGTTGCTTTTACATTTGGTTTTGGCTGTGGAGTTGCCGCAGCTTTTACTGCTGCAACTTCTTTTGCAAGAGCTTCTGTTTTTATTTCTTCAATTCCTGCAGCTTTTAATTCTGCTTCTATTTGTTCAGGTGTTTCAGTTTTTGTTTCTTCAGCTTTAACATCCTCACCTTTTGCAACTACTTCGTAACTCTTTACACTTAATGCAGATTCTACTGTTTCTATTGCTTCCTGTAAAGCGTCTGCAGGTTTAATTGTAATAAACAAACCTTTTTTCTCAATTTCCGCCGCAGTTTCAGGGTCATTTTCAATATTAGCAGGAACAGTTTTTACAGAATCGCAGACTTTTTCAAGTTGAGTAACAATCATAAATCCGCGGATGTTTTCCATCTGGCAACCATCATCAAAGAAAATATGAAGTGTTTCAGAATCCTCATCCGCTTCAATTGGTGATTCTGCTTCTTTCTGCACATCGCCTTCAGCAGGTGTTTCGGCAGGGGCTTCTCCCTTTAAAACTGCTACCTGACCATGAATTTTGTCAATAAGTTCGCTCGGGTCACTTGGTTCATAAACGCCTGTGCGAATCTGATTAAGTTCATCCTTGAGAAAATCTGATGACTGGAAAACCAAATCAAATATTGTATCAAAAACAATTTTTAACGTTTCTGGACTCTCTCTGAGTATGTAGAAAACATCTTCAATAGAGTGTGCAAGGTTTGACATACCTTCAAAGTTCATCATTGCTGCTGAACCTTTGATTGTATGTGTAATTCTGAATATAGTGTTTATATTGTCATCATCAATATTACGAGCTTTTTCGGAGTCAATAAGGACTTCGTCCAATTCTTCTAACATAGTATCAGTTTCATGGACAAAAACATCCAACATGGCTTCCATTCCGGGTTCAACTATTCCCATATTGTGAGACCTCCTTAAATTTCGGTATTGTAATTATAGCACAACTTTATGTCAAATTACAATACACCTATAATATATTTATACCATTATTTTAAAAAAAATCAAGACTTTTTTAGATATTTTGACAAAATACCTTGATTTTCTGTCTTTTTTTGTGCTATATTTATAATTGTATTATTATAGAATACTTGTGTTCATACAAAGAGTTTTTAAAAAGGAGTAGTTTCGTTGGCTGACGTATTAAGAATTGTCACCCCGTATGTAAATAAAAATCAGTCCGCTCAACTGAAACCACAAGTCGAGCCGACTGTACCTTTCAACATACAGGACCCGACTAAAGTTATTCAGACTCATAACCAGAGTGAGATTTTAAAACATAATACAAATTTCCTTGAAGGCCAGGACGCCCCTACGCTTTTACTCACGCTTTTAAGAGACCCTGCAGTAGCGGCAACTTACCTTAAAAACATTTATCTTCTTGAAGAAACGTTCAAATTGCTTTCAGCTAAAAATACAACCACAACAGAGCAGATTGAACAATATGTAAATGGTATGTTTGTGCCAACAGAAGATATTGCAAATGAAATGGTGCGTCAGGAAAAAGAATCTTCAGGTTTCAAAGGTGAAATCTTTGACTTATTAAGAAGACTTTGTTCTGAAAACCCTGATAACACGCCTCTTTTAAGAGCGGTCGCAAATGAACTTAAATCTATAAATAATCTTTTATATAAAGATGATATATTAGGGGCAGTTATTAACAACCTTACTTTTTTAAAGAACAGTGTTAATACAAGTCCGGATTTAGTAGGAAAACTAACAAATCTCATTATTAAATTTTCATCAAACGAAGCTTATGAAAATTTCCCTGAGCTTAAAGCAGACACACTTGCAGTCTTAAAAGAGATTGAAGAAAGCATTCTTTTCACACCTAAACTTGCAAAGAATGTTTCTATTACAATATATAATCTTTCAAGATTCAATGATAGTGTTGATTATTTCAAAGAAGCAACTTTCAATTTAAAAAGGCTCATAAATCTTGATGACCGCCGTGAACTAACGAGACTACTTGATGAATTCACTGCAAAATATAATACAGGTGGATTTCACCGTTTAACTGCTGAAACTTCACCTTTCCATTCAAAAGTTATAGATTCTCTTGTTTCTTTACTTAACTTTCAGTCATCAACAAGTAAAGAAAGTCTTATGGATGTTGCAAAAACAGAAAAAATTCTTCACAGTCTTTTATCTTCACCTTGCAACTTCACTCCATTGTTACATTATATAATACCATCTGTTTTAGGAGATGTCCGTTCATTTGCTGAAATGTGGATAAATCCACAGAGTGATGAACACGACTACCCTGAAGGTAGCTCCAAAGGTAAAGGCATACATTTCCTGATGGTTATGGATATAGATGGTGTTGGTCGTTTCGAAGTAGAATTTTTTGCTCACGAAACTACAAAACTCATTGATTTGAGTCTCTATTGTCCTAAAGGACTGGAAACGCAGTTCACAACAATGGTGCGTTCACTACCAGGTCTGCTTCGTAATGCCGAATATAAATTAGGTAAAGCAAAGGTAGACACAATGAAAGAACCACGCTCTCTTATGGATGTTTTCAAGTCGCTTCCATACAGGCGCGTTGGTGTCGATGTTACTATATGATAATAAAATCTGAGGAGGTTTTTTTATGAAAAAATATTTTAACAAAATGACAATCAGAGGAAAGCTTATGTCTGCATTTGTCGGAGTAACTGTACTGGTTCTCTTGATGGGATTTCTTACAGGCAAATCTACATCAGCATTAAACAACGGCTATTATGATGTTGTTGTAAACGATGGTTTTGCACAAGGTGATATTGGCCGTACAGTACAGGCTTTCTGCCTTATCGATGAATACATTCATGACTACATTTCTTATTACGATGAAGAACGACGCGATTTCTGCCGTTCACAAATGGCGATGTATCAGGAGCAATTTGATACATATTTTGCAGCTATTGAACCTACGTTAAAAACTGAAGAAGAAAAAGCGCTTTATGAAGAAGCAAAAGCAGCATTTGCTTTATATGGTAACGTTGCCGCTGATATTATGGCAGCCCGTGAAACAAGCGACGATAAAGAGCACATAATAGAACTTCAGGCAAGACTTATTGACGAACTTGATGTTGAGTACGATAAAATCGACTCTGCTTTAAATAAAATTCTTGAAATCAAAGTTGCGGATGGTGATGCAACAGTAGCATCTGTTAAAGCAGAAGGTAACAAAATGGCTATGTTTGTTATGATTCTTGTTATTATCATCTGTGTAGTTTCTATCACTTACGGCTTCGTTCTTTCAAATATGATAGCAAAACCTGTAAAGAAATATGCCGAAAGACTTGAGTTACTTGCAGAAGGTGATTTAGATACTCCTGTTCCTGCTACAAAAGCAGAAGACGAAACTGGCACTCTTTATAAAGCAACAATAAAAATCACTGAAAATATGAACAATATCATCAACGACCAGAGCAACCTTTTAGGTGCAATTGCAAGTGGTAACTTAAATGTTGAATCTGAAAATCCTGATGCATATAAAGGCGGTTTCCAACCACTCCTTACTTCACTTGATAAAATCGTTGTTGATTTAACAGATACAATGTATCAGATTTATCAGGGTTCAGAACAGGTTGCAAATGGTGCAGACCAGGTTGCAAGTGGTGCTCAGGCTCTTTCT
>CALAEU010000092.1 GCA_937891215.1 uncultured Clostridia bacterium | reverse complement strand
TACTGATAATGTTTGAAAATAATTGGGACTCATTAAATTCAAGAAAAGTACCTGAATGGTTTGGAAAAGCAAAATTCGGTATTTTTATTCACTGGGGATTATACAGCGTTCCTGCTTACGCACCTCTTAAAGATTACGCAGAGTGGTATGGTTATTCTTGTAATATGGAAAACCCTGAAACACCTGCACAGGAAAAATATAAAGAATTTCATAAAAATCACTACAACTCAAGACCATATTTTGATTTCTTGAATGATTTTAAAGGTGAGCGTTTTGATGCAGAAAAGTGGGCAACCCTTTTCAAGCGTTCAGGTGCTAAATATATTAACTTTGTTTCAAAGCATCACGATGGTTATTGTCTTTATGAAACAAAATATGCACCGGGAATGAACTCGGTAGAGTGTGCACCTAAACGCGATTTCCTTATGGAACTAAAAAATGCTATGGAGGGTACTGGTGTTCGTTTTGGTGTTTACCATTCTGTTTATGAGTGGTGGCATCCCTATTACCTTGAAAACCCTGAAAAATATGCTTTGGAGCATTTACACCCAATGCTTAAGGAATTGGTTGAAAAATATCAGCCAAGTACACTCTTTACAGATGGTGAGTGGGAGCAGGAAAGTTCAGTATGGCATTCAACAGAGTTTTTACAATGGCTTTATAACGAGTCATCTGTTAAAGATTTTATTGTACCAAATGACCGTTGGGGCAAAGAAACCCGTGGTCGTAAGGGTGGTAACTTCACTACTGAATATGGTATTATAGATGTTTATTTAGGTACCGAAAGAAGAATTGAAGATGTTGAATTAGACAGACCATTTGAAGAGTGTCGTGGTATTGGTTGTTCTTTTGGTATAAATAAAGAAGAGGGGTGTGAAAACTACCTTTCTGTAAAAGAACTTCTTAAAACTCTTTGTTCACTTGTTTCAAAAGGTGGCAACTTCCTTCTTAATATTGGCCCTGATGCAGATGGTACAATTCCGCCACTTATGGAAGAACGTCTTTTAGGAATGGGTAAATGGTTAGAAGTAAATGGTGAAGCAATTTACGATTCTGAAGTTTACGAAAAAATTAAAAAAGATGGTCTTTACTATACAAAGAATGGTAGTAACATTTATGCTATTACAGAAATTTTCCCATCTAAAAAACAGACATTCGAAGAAATTCCATATAGTGATGATATTAAGGTTTCACTTCTTGGTTCAAATGCAAATGTTCAGATTTTCAATGATAACGGAAAACTTTCATTAAAAGCAGATATTGATTCACCAGATGATATTGATTCACTTTATCTTTATACATACAAAATTACAAAATAAAGAGGTTTTTTATGGGACATCCATTCAAACACTTTAAAACAATTACTAAACACCGTCATGCAGTTATAAAGCATTGTGCAAAATGTGGTATTTTATGGCAGGGTCTTTTTCATGACCTTTCAAAATATACACCGGCAGAGTTTTTTGTTGGTAGTCGTAATTATCTTGGTATTAAAAGTCCAAATGAAGCAGAAAGACAACAGAATGGATACTCGCTTGCCTGGATGCATCACAAAGGCAGAAACAAACATCATTTTGAATACTGGACAGATTATAACCCTGAAACTAAAAAAATCGAGCCAGTTGAAATGCCATTGAATTATGTAGTTGAAATGTTTTGTGACAGGGTAGCGGCAAGTAAAATTTATAACGAAAAAACTTATAATGAAAATATGCCTATTGAATATTTTTTAAAAGCAAAAAGTAGGCGTATAATTAATGAAAAAACTTCAAATCTTTTAGAATCTTGGCTTTTAATGCTTCAGGAAAAAGGTGAAGAAGAAACTTTCAGATACATAAAAGGTTTAGTTAAGAACAAAAAATAATGCGGTAATATTAAGTAATGGAGAAAATTATGAAAAGTAAATTTATCATTTCGCTTTCATCAGTTGTTTTACTCGTAACAGTTTTATTTACAGGTTGTGATTTTTCAATATCACTACCTGGTGGACCTGAAGATGTTTCACAAATTGATATAAATAATGCTGTAACGCGTGTTGTAGAGGTAACTGATAATAATGGTAATGTAATTGGTACAGAAAATGTCACGCTTTCTGATAAAGAAATTCAGGAAGGTAAAGATTTCTATAGTAAATTAGATGATAATGCATTAGATGGTATTTCCGATAACCGTTACAACACTGCAACTAATACCAATGCACAAAATGAAAAATCAATTTTTCAGTCTAGAAACTACTATGTTATAGGCAGAATTGTTAAAGAAGGAAAATCTTCAACATACAAATTAGCACAGAGTGGAAACAAATATGCTATTATGACAGTTTATAATGGTCATCAGATTGGTATTATAATAGATTATATAAATATCTATTTAGTACAACTTGAAAATAAAAGTTATATAACAATACCTAAAGCATTGT
>CALAEU010000091.1 GCA_937891215.1 uncultured Clostridia bacterium | reverse complement strand
CTTAATGCAGAAATCCTTACTGCCTCCCCAACAAGTGGAATATTATCAGGGGATGCAATATCACTTTTATTAAGAACCGTAATAATTGGTTTATCTTGACAACCGAGTTCTGAAAGAAGTTCATTTGTAACTCTGTAATGCTCTGCACATTCGTCACTTGACGCGTCACATATATTAAGAATTACATCCGCATCAACCGCTTCATCAAGAGTTGATTTGAACGCTTCAACCAATTTATGTGGCAAACGGCGAATAAAACCAACTGTGTCTATTAAAAGAACTGTGTTACCATCCGGTAATGTTAAAGCTCTTGCAGTCGGGTCAAGAGTTGCAAAAAGTTTGTTTTCTGCAAGTACACCCGCGTCAGTCAACTTATTCATTAAAGTAGATTTACCTGCATTTGTATAACCTACGAGTGCAACAGTTACAGTACCTTCTTTTTTTCTTCTTGCTCTGTAACGACTTCTTCTCTCGTCAAGTTCTCTTAAATTTGTCTCAAGTGCAGAAATTCTTCTTCTTATATGTCTTTTATCTGTTTCAAGTTTGGTTTCACCAGGACCGCGTGTACCAATACCACCACCAAGACGCGAAAGTGCCGCACCTTTACCGGTAAGACGAGGCAAAGTATATTTAAGTTGTGCTAATTCAACTTGTAATTTACCTTCACCACTTAAAGCACGCATTGCAAAAATATCAAGAATTAAAGTAGTTCTGTCAATTACTCTGACATCTGTAATGTTTTCAATATTTCTTTGTTGTGATGGTGATAATTCGCCATCTACAATAATTAAGTCGGGCTCATTCATTTCACAGAACTCTGAAAGTTCTTCTAACTTACCCTTGCCTATATATGTTGCAGAATCAGGCGCTTCACGTCTTTGTGTTATTTCACCAATTACTTCTGCACCTGCAGTTTTTGCAAGTTCAGTTAATTCTAAAAGTGATGAATCAATATCAAATTCACCTGTATCAACCGACACAAGCACAGCGGTTTCTTGTTTTTCGCTATTTTCAAATAGTTCCATAAATCTACATTATCCTTTTTGGTTAATTTATTCTTGCAGTAAAAGTGCTGAATGCTGAGTGCTGAGTTTCGGGAACTGCGGTCGGCTATTATAAATTATAATAACTACTGCTTAATCCTTTTTCAGTGCACTCGTATGTTCTCACTCGTTGCACTTTTTTGTGATATTTTACATTCTAAAGTTAATATACTTATTAACTCAAAAACTATTCCATAAATTAAATTCTTTAACAAATTAAAAATGATACAATAAATTGACCTATATCAATAAATAATTACAATCAAACGCGTAGCGTTTCCTTAACTCAGCACTCAGCACTTTTTGTGCTCTGCATTCAGCACTAATTCCTAAAAGACCAATGCAATTTCTTGCATCGGTCTTTTTAACTTACTCTTTAACTTTTCGTCTGTGAGCAACAACTCCCACAGCAACAACTCCAACAACCGACCCAACTCCCATTATAACAAATGGAATTTGTTCAATAAGGAGTTCAGGCTCGAGTGCATATACAGCAAAAGCTACAAGTGGTTTTAGTGCCACACGAGTTACTGCTTTTAGCGGTTCACTGTCACTTATAAACTCTGCAATAGGTGGAGAAATTGTATAATATGCTTTTACAAACATTCTGCCCAGAGGATTTGTTTTTAAACATTGGTCTCTGAAATCACAAAGAATACCAACTTCACCTGTTGCTTCGCCATAACCTGCAGTAGCAATAAAGCAGAAGCTCGAAACAGAAATTGCATTCGTTGCACCATCAGCATTAATTGTTGTATCTACTGTAACTCTTAAAACGTAACCATTAACGTCTACCGAATTAATCGGTTCACCATCATTTACAATACCACTTTCATCATAGGCATTAGCCACATCTCGTACTTCTTTTTCTACACCGTTTTCTTCTCTTATCTCAACAGAATTCACGCGTTTTTTTTCAAGTGAATTTACCATATTAGGGAAATGATATGAAACAACAGTATTGTAGAAAATATAATCTGCAATATCTTGTGCTTCTGTTACCCCTAATTCTTCTAATTCTTCGGCAGTTTTATACTTATAGTCATTATCAACTGCAGCGATATTAACTTTAACACCACACTGATTCCGCTTTTTTTCATCACCGTTAAAATCATAATCCTGATAAGCGGAAAAAGTTATGTAAAGCGGAATTTCTTTATTAAGACACACCGCATCAGATTTTTTTCTACCTCGTTCTAACAGATAAAGATAGTAACCATCAATTTCGCCATCACCATCCATATCTGATTTTTCAACATATATATATGCGTAAGAAGTATCGCTACCTGCAATTGTAGGAACAACTCTTGAATCGGGGTAGATTTCCGCCTTAGTTGCTGCACCAATACTTATAGAATGTTGAAGATATTCAGCAACGCTTTTTACAGCTTCTTGCTTAATATAGCGTTCTTCGCTTTTATTAAAAGTACGGAATGCACTCTGAAAAAGGTTCGCAAGGGCTACCGCACCAAAACCCAAAAGCGCAACAACTATCATAAGTTCAACAATGGTAAATCCCTTTTTGTGTTTTAACATAAAATTGAACAAGGTAAAATCCCCCCTTTTTTATAAGTGCTGAGTGATGAATGCTGAGTGCTGAGTTTCGGAAGGCTTCGCCTTGATTGTAATGTTATATCAAGTTGTTGCCTTTTCCTTTTTCAATACTCTATCACATTCACTCTCATGCACATTTTTGTGATAGTTTACATTTTAAAGTTAACACACATATTAACTCAAAAACTATTCTAAAAATAATTAAATCCTTTAATAAATCAAAAATGATACAATAAATTAACCTGTATCTATAAATAATTACAATCAAACGCGTAGCGTTTCCTTTACTCAGCACTCAGCACTCTGCATTCAGCACTTTTTGTGCTCTGCATTCAGCACTTTTTGTGCTCTGCATTCAGCACTTCTGAAGACTCAGCATTCATAATATGTCTCCGCCAAAGCGGAGAGCATATTATGACTTATGTCCATCAATAGCATAAATGCAGTCTTTAAGGTTATCGTCACCAACAAAGAGGTTTGGTTTATATTCCAAAGAAGCATTATTTACTGTAGAATTGATTTCTTCAAGAGAAACCGCATAAATGAAACCTTGGGTAAGATTAGCATTTTTAACAGAAACACCTGCTATATAAGCATAACCATCAAGAATTAAAATATCTTCTGCTTGCCAATAATTGTAACCACCAAGTTTTACAAGTTTCCAGGAAACTGAACTGCTTATAGGGTTACCATCTTTATCAATTTCGTACTTTATTTTACCTACAACAAGGTTGAAGTTACCATCTGCTGAGTGACCTGAAACAAGAATATAGTCACCATCACAACTTACTGTTGTAATTTTTGAGAAGTAATTACCAACAGGTTGACCATTAACCATAACTTGTTCCATATATGCAGGTGCTGTATTAGTTGCGTAAGATTTGTCGGAAATATGACTTACCATAACCGGTGTACTCTTTGTTGAACCACTTGAATCAGAGGTTTTTGTTGCAATCTTAGATTTATATAATCTACCTTTATTATCTGCATAATATGCATAATAAGTTGAAACTTCACTACTTCCGCTTTTAACAGATTCAATAGAAATATCTACCGCAGTAAATTGGATACTATCTCGTTGGTGAGTACCACATTTCCAACCCGCATCACCACCTGCTAATAATTTTCTATATGTTTTATCACCTGAAAAATACGAAACCGTTCCATCTGCAAGAGAAACATCATCAAATCCATCATCTATACCATCAGAACGATAACCAACCTGATCTTTAAAGTAAAGAAGGTTGGTAAACGAACTATCCTTACCTAATATCATAGCTGCTAAAACGCCATCATTATATATACTACCAAGGGCAGTTGATGCATTTGTTGGTTGATTAGGATTAATCCATGTATAAGTTGAACCTGAAACTGCATAACCTACTGAAACGCTAACACCATCTTTTGTTACTACCTTTGTCAAATTGTACATTTCACCAGGGAACCAAACATTATAATAGTCATTATCCATAACATTATAATAACCGCCTGTTATATTGCCCCCATAACCATTATCACTAACGTCAGGCTTTTTGGTAGAAGCATAATCATTCATATACACATTAGGAACATGAGTATCTGTAACATCATCATAGTGCGACAAGAAATAATATGGTTCATAAGATTTATAAGCTTCTTTTAATACCCCATTTTGATCTTTACCATAAACAATTTTTGAGTAAACCATTTCTCTATTTGAAGTAAAGCCCATTGTGAAATAAACATCACTAAAGAGTTGTTGTGATTCACTACCAGAATTTCTTGTAACATAAAACTCTCTTGATTCATCACTATTAGCTTTTACACCCGTACCTGTTAAGTTTGTTTTATTTTGAGCAATATTTTCGTTACCAGATTGTCTGCCTATTGCAGATGATGAATATTTATAAACAGAAGTAGCAGTACCTTCATCATTACCTAAAACACAATAAGTTGTTTGCCAACCTCTGTTATCCGAGCCATTATTTCTTATTACAGCAGCATAATTTTCACTTGATTCGCAGTTGTCAATCTGATTTATAGTAGCGTAAGCGGCAACTGTACCTACATAGAACACTCCGCCACTTGTAGTTGAAGTTGCAGGTATATAAACTGCATCTGTAACCGCTATTTTCGCCTCATTGGTAGTAGGAGTATAAAGCCACTTAAAACTACTCAACTCATCATCATCGTTTGCTCTCTCCTGATGAAGAATCTTAGGTGAATATGTTGTAAGACCTTTTATTCTTAACTGGGCAAATGCTTCGTCACCCCACTGATTAGCATCCTGCGTACCATACAAATCAAAATATGTAGGTACTTCATTAAGATAATTGTCATCATAAATCCAGTTATCCTTTTCAAACGGCCAAACACCCAGATTTTTACTCAATTCAACAATAGTACATCTTGTTAAATCTTCACCTGCTTTTTTATAATAATAAGCGATAAATCTGTCATCAGTTTTCTTTTCTTGGTTCGCGCTATCGTATGTACCATCTGCTTTCCATACAATAGGTCTTTCCCATATTCTGTTTATACCACCATCATAGTCACCAGCTTCATTCATAAATCCGCCGACTCTTAAAGCATAAGGCAACTCTGTAAGAATATAAGAAATCTTTTTACTATTCTGAGTATAGTACTTGAAGTTAGTGCCGTACCCACTGTACCAATATGCATAGTTTACAAAGTTACTATAATAACCAGGTTGACCTACTCCAGAGTTCACTGTACTTTGTGTGTACCATGTATCCTGATCTTTATAATTTGCTTTTGTATCATAAGCAGAATAACCATAAATATGTGTAAAATCGCCACCCCATACTGCAGGGTAAACAATTGTACTTTTTGAGTCGTCAAGTGTGTAAATCGAATCTTCAATACCTAAAACATCCTGACCTGTCTGAGAAGTAAGTGGATGGAATTTTGCTTTAAATGCCGCAACATCGTCGTTACTTACACTTAAATTAGTTTTACCAACAAATGTTGTGTTGTAACCTGTGAAAGAATATGTTCTGTAAATAGCTCCGTTTGTACCAGTTAAAACATAATAACTTGGCTCATAAATGGTGTTTACCATTTCAACATCATCGTTATTACCTTGAGAGCTGGCATTTGGGTTATACTCTGTAATCCATTTTACAGATTTAAAAACTGTATCTTGAATTTTACCATCTGCAGATTTTCTCGGAATAGCTTTTGTATAACCTGATTTTGTACCACTGATATCCATTCTTCTTGCATCTACTGCAAGTTTATTATAAGTACTGCCGTCTGGATTTTTAAAAGTTTCTACACCAGCACTTGTATAATAATCGCCATAAGTAGTTGTACCTACCGCCATAATAGTAGGTGTTTTTATTGTAAGGTAACAAGAAGTTTTTTTAACTTTAGGTTTTCCATCAATAGTTCTGTCCGTTTCATCAAGATAAGTTACTTCTATTTTTGCAGGAGAGTTTGTAAAACTCACGCCTTTCACCTGAACATAAATTCTACCAGTTTCATGGTTTGCCTTTGTTACAATTATACCTTCTGTTGCTGTGTTTGCTCTGTTTTTATAAATTAAGGCGAGTGATGAACCGTTTGTTGGGCTCTTATCTGGTAAATAAAGTGATACGTCAATTGATTTAGTTCCTGAGGTTACACGATCAGGACTGTTGAATGAAATATCGTCCTCACTTTCAAATGTAATGTTAGTTGTCTGGAGAGTAACATCATGCGACAATTTATCATCATTTATAACTTTTGAAGAAACGATTGTAACATACGCTCTACCCCCTGTAAATACAGTTTCAAGCGTATGCTCGAGTGAGGAAACTGCCCTTTTACCCTTTATTGCAAAAACCTGCCCAAGACCTGCAAAATTAACTTTAAAGTTTTCAACTATATCTACCGAGTTTCTTGTAGCAAGTGTATCTTCAATTTCACTTTTCGCCTCATAAGTAGACTGGGTTTTCTCACCTGCCTGATAAAGGCCATCGTAAGATGAAAGCATTACAGGGGTAGTGCCGACTACTACTATCATAAGAAGCGTAAGTGCTACAAGCATTTCGGTAAGTGTCATACCACGCTTATCTTTAAATAGCCTTTTCATAAATCGTCAACCCTTTCCGTTAAATTAAATATATAATCTTTATTTTTTCTTAGAACTGTTTTGAACAAAACCTGACATCCTTTGAAAAGGAGGTCCGGCTTCGCAACAAGCAAGTTTGAAGGCACAACCCAACAGTAAAATTTACGGGTGAATTATAGTTTATTTCACTCGATTGGTTTATTACAAACTTAAACTTTCTTCCAATACTACGGGCGACCACAGGTCTGCCCCTACGATTGTAGAAGTTAATTTCTTGTATATTTTATAATGCAACGCAGTTCCAAAACTTTTCACTATTCATTATTCACTATTCACTTGAGCGTAGCGAACTCAGTCCGTCCAGATTGTGTAATAATCATCAACTTCGGGAGCTTCGATTGGGTCTGTCTTCATATTACCAACATACTTGAAGTCATCTTTTACATAGGTTGTTTCTCTTTCACCAAATGCACCATTCATATAATTTGCAAAAATTGCAGTTTTTGTGTTAGACCAGATCTGCCACCAACTACCAGATTCCAGTTTTTCCATATTAGGAATATACTCTGTTTCAAGGTAGTAACCTGTAAGTGAAAGTCCAACTCTTTCAAATTTACCATTTTCACCCTTAACTGAAACATCGGCATTAAACTGGTAAACATCACCGGCACTTGCAATTTTAATTTTTGTAAAGTCTGAGTCACGTTCATAAACTGTTTCTGACAAGAAACCTGCCCATGAAGATGAAGAACCATCTTCACCGTAAGGAATAATCCACAAATAACAGTCTTCCTGGAAATACACCATACCTGCTTTTACAACTTTTCCTCTGCCTTCATTCCAATAGTTATATGGTGTACTTTCGGGTGCCATTAAAACAATTGAACTCATTCTTCTCGCATCTTGGTTATTTGTCGGCACATAGAACGACATCATTGTATCAATTCTACGGTTAAATTGAATGGTTGGTGCCTGGAACATCATAACCTTAAAGAGTGAACCATTCTTTTTAGTTATATTGTCACCAACTCTGTTTGCACGGCAAGGATTCACAAGCAAGTTTACAGGCATATCTACCTGAATTGCATTTGTAGAAGTAAACGCAACAAAGTTATTCATCTGTGCAATTTCTTGTGTTTTTTCGTAGTTCATTCCGTCTATAATTTCATAAGATGGGTCATCGTTAGGTGTTGTATTAAGACCTGGTTGAACACCAAGAACAAACTCTGAGTTATTTACACCCGTTGCTGCTTCTTTATAAACTATGTTACCTTCTGCATCCCTTATAATATTGCCTTTATCATCTTTCATAGGATTATTTCTGTCTGCCATTTTTGCAGGTTGAATAAGCATATTACCAACTGCAGAATATACTAAAAGTGTCTGCTTTATGTAACTACTGCCTATAGCCTGATTATATTCAATCGGAATTCTCGCACTTGCTTTTTTAGGGTCAACAAATACCTGATTACCACCTGAACCTGTTCTGTTACCGTTTGCATCACCAATACCGAGAACTAACCAATCTTCTTCACCCGGATAAGTCTGTAACACAAGAACACAACTTCTCTTAGTTACAATACCTTTTACAGTTGCAGTAGATGTAAATGTCATATTTTTATTATTTTTTTTAGAAACTGAATAAGTAACAGTATTACCTGCTGCAAGAGCACTTTCAAGAGTAGCAAGTTTTTCATTATATGTAGCTTCATCTACTTCCTCAACTGCCTGTGTGTCATTATCTGTTACATAATAGTGAATACTGTCATCATAAGTTATTCTGCACTGTCCCTGACCAATTAATTCATAATCATCACTACCTGAATATGTATCATACTCATCGGTTTCCGCACTTGCGTACACGATTTTTGAAATTTCTTTGTTTGGATATTTCTTTACTGTAAAACCTGGATCTTCACCATTTTCACGCATGCTTTCTTCAATTATCTGAAGTTCATCATAACGTTTTTCTGAAATTTTAATTTCTTCTTGAACACCATTTCTTGTAACTATCTTAACATATTCAGCACCTGTTGAAGACGTTTCAAACATATAAATTGTCTGGGTATCAATATAACTTGTATCATTTAATTTATTTTTTAATTCATAAAATTCTAAAATAAGTGGGTCGAGAGTAGCTTTCTCCTCAGCAGAAAGATTTGTATATCTATCTTTTGCTTCAGTATCATTCGGGTCAATTCTTGTGTAAGGTTCACTGTCGAAATTTTTAAAAGCTGCAACTGACATTTCACAAATAGTTCTTGCAAAATAAGAAGAAATCTGACGGTCTGTACCTGTAACTGCAACTCTGATAGAAGTATTTGATAAATTAAAAATTACAGGAATAAATAACGATGTAAGAAGCATAATTATCAAAACTGCCATAAGAGCTATACCGTTACGCATTTTGAGTATTTTCATTACAAACCATCCTTTCGTGAATATTTCAATATTTAATATTTAAAATTATAAGATTTTAAATAGTGCTGGGTGCTAGTGCTGAGTGCTGAGTTTTGCATTTTGCATTTAATTAAAAATGGCAAAAATGGGGAACAAACATATTCAGTTCGTTCCCCTCTTTTATAATAACATTTTTGCTCTTTTCTATATTTCTTTTTTGTAATATAAAATGAATAAAATATGAATTATACAAGAACACGGAGAACTTCTTCAACAGATGTTGTACCATCAAGAATTTTGTCAACACCCTCCTGACGAAGTGTGTGCATACCCTGTTTTATAGCAAGTTCTTTTATTTCAGCAGAACTTGCACGTTTAATAATAAGTTCACGCATTTCATTGGTAACTTGTAAAAATTCAAATACACCCTGACGCCCTTTGTAGCCTGTGTTGTTACAAGCAATACAACCTTTCGCCTTATGAATTTTAATTGTATCTGTAAGTTTTTTGCCTTCATGTGGGAAGTCCGGCATACTCTCTAAAAGTTCTTTATAAGTAATTTCAACCTCTTCTTTACAACGAGGGCAAAGCACACGGATAAGACGTTGTGCTAAAACACCAACAAGTGAAGATGCTGTAAGGAATGGTTCAACACCCATTTCATCAAGACGGGTAACCGCACCAGGAGCATCGTTTGTATGTAAAGTAGAGAAAACCATATGACCAGTAAGAGCTGATTCGACGGCAATTTTTGCAGTTTCACCGT
>CALAEU010000090.1 GCA_937891215.1 uncultured Clostridia bacterium | reverse complement strand
TTTTATATCTTCTCTATGGTATCATTAAAAACATAAAGGCGGTGGTAGCTTGTCAGCAAAAATACTTTTGGTTGAGGATGATATATTTCTTCGTGACGGAATAAAGGAAGCGTTAAAAAAAGAGGGGTATTCTGTTTTTACATCAGAAGATTGCAAAACTGCAAAATCAGAGTTTGTAAAGGAAAACCCTGACCTTTTAATTCTTGACGTAATGCTCCCTGATGGCAACGGCTTTGACCTTTGCACACTTTTCAGGTCGCTTAATAAAAACGTGCCAATACTTTTTCTTACCGCCTGTGATGATGAAGTCCAGATTGTTCGTGGACTTGATTCTGGTGCAGATGATTACGTTACAAAGCCTTTTAAATTACTTGAGTTGCTTTCAAGAATAAGAGCAATTTTAAGACGAAGTAATAACACAATTCTTAATTCAAGTGACATTACAATAGATATAAGCAATATGACCGTAAAATGTAAAGGACAGACTGTTTTTGTAACGCCTATTGAATTTCAGATTCTTTCTACACTTGTCCGTAACAATGGCGTTATAGTTACAAGAAGTGTGCTTTTAGAAAATATATGGGACAGTGACGGAGCGTTTATTGATGACAACACACTCTCTGTTCATATAAGCAGACTTCGTGAAAAAATCGGTGCAGAGCACATTAAAACAGTTCGTGGTATCGGCTACAGATGGGAGAATTAAAATGACAACCTTAGAAATTATTTTAATCTTAATTGTAGCATTGTTATGTGTTCTGATTTCAGTATTCATAATAAAATCAATAAAAACTAAGAAGCAGATAAATGCTTTGACTGAGAGCATAGAGAAATATTTAGAAAATGGTGATTTAACAAAATTCAGTACTGCAGATAATAATTTTTCTACTTTACAAAACGCAGTTTGTGATTTAGAAAATGCTTTGGAATTACAAAAGCATAATACTAAAGCAGAAACACAAAGAAATTCAGATTTTATTGCAGATATTTCTCACCAGTTTAAAACCCCTATTGCAGGACTTAAGCTGTATATAGAAATGGATAATGAGTTGAATCCGACAGATCATACAGAGAAAGAGTTGCAGTTAATTGAAAAAATGGAAGAACTTATCAGAAAACTTCTGCACCTTGAAAAGATTAAAACTGATGCTTACACAATGGATTTTGCAACTTGTGAGGTAAGTGAAATTGTAAGTAGTATTATTACCGACTTCAAACCAATTTTTAATGAGAAAGAATTCACCATTACAGGTAGCAGTAAAATGCGTTGCGATAAATCGTGGCTTTTTGAAGCGATTGGTAATGTAATTAAAAATGCGTGTGAGCATACCGCCGATAATGGAAAAATTGACGTAATAATTGAAGACAGTGAGCAATCAACTATTGTAACTGTTTCTGACAATGGCGGTGGAGTTGAAACGCAGGAGATTTCCAAAATATTCAACCGCTTTCACAGAACTAAAAATGCTAAACCACAAAGTGCAGGTATTGGTCTTGCAATTACAAAGGCAATAGTTGAAAAGCACCACGGAACTATAAGCGCAGAAAACACAGAAAAAGGTCTTAATATTATTATGTGCTTTCCACATTTAGATGGGTATGTAACTTATTAAAAATTAAGAAAGTGACTTTAATCTTACGAAAATGTAAGATTAAAGTCACTTAAATTTAATGTTAGTGTTTTACAATAAAACTACAGTAAAATTATAAGGAGAATTTTTATGAGTATTATTGAATGTAAAAATTTAACAAAGGAATATTTAAGCGGTGAAAATGTAGTAGTCGCTTTAAACGACGTTACAGTAAGTTTTGAAAAAGGCGAATTTGTTGCAATTACTGGCCCTTCTGGTTCTGGTAAATCTACATTTTTACATTGTCTCAGTAGCCTTGAGAATGCTACAAGTGGCGAGGTTATTTATAATAACGAAAGTTTAAAAAGCTATAACGATAACCAGCTTTCTATTTTAAGAAGAAGACGTTTTGGCTTTGTTTTTCAGGCATATAACTTGGTTGAGGAATTAACAGGTTATGAAAATATTCTTTTACCTATTATGCTTGACAAGAAAAAGCCTGACGAAGAATATCTTAAAAAGATTATAGATATTTTAGGCATTGAAGATAGATTAAGTCACCTCCCCTCTGCCCTTTCAGGTGGTCAGCAACAAAGAATTGCAATAGCACGTGCTTTAGCTAACAAACCAACAATTCTTTTTGCCGATGAACCTACAGGTAACCTCGACGGTAAAAGCGGTAGAGAAGTTCTTTCTCTCCTTAAATATGTAAGTAAAGAATTAGGCGTAACACTCATTCTTGTAACTCACGACTTAAACGTTGCAGAGCAAGCAGACAGAGTTATTACCATTGAAGACGGTGCAGTAATTAAAGATAGCAAAAATACTGCAGAATAAGTAGAGTGAGTGTGTTCGAACCAGATATGGTTTAATACAGTCACTTTTCCCTGTAACATCGTTAAAACTCTTGAAATACGTCAGTATTCCTGCGAGTTTTGCCTTGTTACAGAAAAAATTGCCAAGTATTAAACTTCGCAGAACCTG
>CALAEU010000089.1 GCA_937891215.1 uncultured Clostridia bacterium | reverse complement strand
AATGCACCGTCACCGTAAACCATAACTTCAACATGCTTACCAGTTGCATCGAGAACAAGTTTCTGAATTTCAAGAACAAAATCTTTACACTCTCTTGGGAAGAGTTTAATTGTATCTTCAGTTGATTTATTTGAACCTAAAAGACCATATTTCTCGTTACAACCGCTACCATCAACTGATACATTGAGAATATCGTCAAGTCCACAAACAACCTTTGCACCATTTTTAAGAAGAATTCTCTTTGTTCTTGCTCTTGTGTGAATGTCGCAGTTAAGAACACAGTCTGTATAGTTGAGAATTGTTGTTGGCTGATTAGCAAAGATAACCTCTACTTCAGCACCAGCATCACGAATGATTTGTGAATAATAGTCAACATAGTCAACGCCTGTGAATTCGTGTTTATTTTCACCAAAAAGTTCACGGTATTTTTCGAGTGTTAAAACATCGCTGTATGGGTTAATACCTGCTTCATCGATTTTATCTAAAGAAACAAGGCAGTTACCTACTTCATCGCTTGGGTAACTGAGCATAAGAACAATTTTCTTTGCACCCATAGCAATACCTTTAAGGCAGATTGCAAAACGGTTTCTTGAAAGAATAGGGAAAATAACACCGATTGTTTCCCCACCTAATTTTGATTTAACGTCTTTTGCAATTGCTTCAACAGAAGCGTAGTTACCCTGACTTCTTGCAACTATAGACTCTGTAACAGAAATAACATCTCTGTCTCGAAGTTCAAATCCTTCACACTGAGCAGCTTCAATTACACTGTCAGCAACAATTTTTGCAAGATTGTCACCTTCTCTGATAATCGGGCAACGAATACCTCTAGAAACAGTACCAACTTTTCTTTCCATTTTTCTTCACCTTTCATTCGGTAGAATTAAGATAGTTTATATAAAAACTTTGACAATTTATTATACCACCATCATTTTGAGTGTCAATATTTTTTTAATAAAAAACATTAAATTTTTTACGAAAAAACATGGTAATTTATTTCAAAATTTTATTTTTAATTTCATTTGTTACTTCAAACATCTGAACAATTTCAAGTTTCCTGCTTTCTGTTAATTCTTGTGGATTTCTTGAGCGAGTGTTAATACCAATACTAAGACCATCAAGACTTAAATAATATTTAGCATTTACGGGATAACACTGACATTCAGTAACAGACATATAACCTACAATATTCTGAAGTTTTTCTGCTAATTCAAAGTCCCTTTCGTTATATGCCTTTATAAGCTGACTGTAAAGTTCAGGGTGGAAATTAGCCATAACACCTGAATAGCCACTGCAACCCATTCTTAAACTCTGTAAGAATGTAGCAGCATTTGCATTAAAGATTTTAAGGTTACTACCCTTTACGGCTTCATGCTTTGCTTTTAACATTTCAGTGTCGCAGCAGGTATCTTTCAAGAATTGGAAACGGCCATCATCTGCCATTGCCTTTAAAAGCTCAGGTGTAAGTATTCTCTTGTATGGGTAAGGACACTCATAAACACCAAAAGGAACTTCAGGGAGAGCATCAGCAACATATTTCATATTTTTTAATAAAATTTCGTCGCTTTCATCTTCTTTTGCGAAACGGTTAGAAATGAAAACATAAGCATCAATTCCTGTTTCAATAAATGCACGGGCTTCTTTAATTTGTGTTTCTAAATCATCTGCTGTATGACCAGAAGCAACAATGTCCATTTCTTCAGGTTTATTTGCCATTATAAATTTTAAAATTTCAAGGCGTTCTTCAAAAGATAAGTAAAAAATTTCGCTACTCTGACAAATAGCAAAAATGCCATCAACACCGCGGTATTTATACCAATCAAGAAGCTGTAAAATACCATCATAATCAACTTTATTATCATCAGTAAAAGGTGTAATCATTGTTGGAAAAATATCATATGAGCATTTCGGAACTGATTACAAAGACTTTGCTCAGCAAGTCTTTTGTATATCAGATATTTTCGGGAGAGCGAAATCCGGGCAGGGATATTTTGCTCAGGATTGCCTTTGCCATGCACTTATCTGTAGAGGAAACACAGCACTTATTTCTGATAGGTCAGAAGGGTGCTCTTTATCCAAAGGTAAGGCGGGATGCGGCATTAATCTGCTGCTTAGAGCAGCGACTTTCCTTGGATGAAACAGAGAATTTTTTGAAGTCCATTGATGAAAAAGGACTATTATAGGGATAGTATGCGAAGACAGGTGTTTTAGAAATAGAGCACCTGTCTTTTCTCAAAAGCAGATGGGAGGAATATTATGTATTGCAGAAATTGTGGAAAAGAACTAACGGATGACAGTAAGTTTTGCCCGTATTGCGGGAAAAAAGTTACAACGGTTGGTAGTGATGCAGAGGGGCAGGTAACGGAAGTACAGCAGGAAAAACCGATTACACCGGAAATTCAAGAGAAGCAGTCAGAGAATGTTGCGGATAAGAAA